>NZ_JBBHKU010000051.1:0-11537 GCF_037389295.1 Stygiolobus sp. RP850M
TGAAGATTTAGGTATGTCCAGAGATTTAAGAAGATCGGTAAATGTTATCTTATCTACTCCTAGTAATATGAGAAGTATACCTATTCGTACAGAGCTGGTAAATACTGGCGATTTTATAATTTCAATAATTTCCTTTAATTCTCCCGTCATTTACTCATCACCAATTTTTTCTAAGTAAACTTAATCCAGCATACATCCACGATATAGAAAACACGAAGAATAAATAAGAATTAAACACGGTTCCACCTATAAATCCTATAATAGCACCTATTAACGCTATGTAGTCTTCTTTGTCCCATTTATCAACTTCTAGTAAGGAGAAGAGATAGTAAAAATACTTTATTATAAGTAATAAAATTAGAAAATTTTCTACTATCTCCACAACTTCTCCTACTTCTCCGCCTACTAATAGAGCGTAAAGCCCTAACGATGATATGATTCCTATAGAAAGGAAATAGTAAAAGTAAGATGAATAGAATATTTTACTGGTTCTTGGTTTATTTGATTTTATTTCCCTAATTTTTTTCATTACTGACGGAATTTTTCTTAACTTAAATAACAGAATTGATGAAAATATTATATATATTGAATAGACTAATGGAGAATAAATAATAATTTGTATAACTGGATCTATGATAGTTAGAGAAGTATGAAAGTTTAAATAAATAAGTGTTAACCCAAACATCAAAGGAACATAAGTAGATATTAATAGATAGAATAGTCCTATTATTCTCCTTACTTGCCTTAAGTATACTCTTCTAGCCATTTCACTGCCTTCTATAAATCTTTGCAAAGAATTAAAATCACTCATTCTTTGATCACACTTTAAAGTTAAAATCTACGCTGACCTATAAATTAATTAATGGAAGGTACATTAATTGAACAATCATAATAAATATATAATCAATGATAACGTTGCTAATTAAGATAGTGATAAGCAGAAAAATAACATCGTTGTCCCTTTACGATATAAAAAGAATTAAGTTACTTTGACTCTGACGTCTTCTCGCCTGAAGGGGCGAGGGATCCCCTCTCATTGTTCTCCTCATTGGTTCGGGACTACATTTGGTGGGCAGTAGAAAGCGCCAGAACTTCTTCATCTGAAGAGGGACTATTATCCTTGACATCTAGTCCTTTAAAGAGATGCTAGATGTTCCTCCCTCAGTCCAATCAAGCCCTCAATCGAGCTTGGAAGGAGCGTCATTAGCATCACTAAAAGAAATTTTAGAGAAACGAGGTATTTAAACACGGGGCTATCCACCCCAGCCCTAAAGGATTTCCGTCCCCTTAACCTCTTTTTCTGTAAATTCATGAAATATATTGTTTAAGTATTCTATATTTTTTATATATGTAAAAGGACTCTCCTAATGTCATAAATGTACTCATAAGTAACAAAAAGTCGAATATTATCTCTGTCCATGTTATATTATTTTCACTTATGAAATAAATATATATTCTTCCTAGAAAAGATAATATCCACAACGTAAAGATTACGGGGGATCTTTTATAATATATATCGTTATTTTTGCCTATAAACAATTTCGTATCCTCACCAAAATAATAAGCTATTAAAAAACCTGTTACAGATCCTATCAAAATTGAAATCAAATCTACCATAGAAATTGTGCCAGATAATATTGACAAGGATAAAAAAAAAATAAAGGTCGTATAAATAGTCTACTAGGTCTAACTTTTCTACCTTTTATGATAGATTTATAAGAAGAATATACTAAAATAATTATCAATATAATTATAAATTCATAAAATTCATAATTATTTGTATAACTAAAAGAATTCATATACATTTGGTATATTATAAAGAATAATCAGATTAAAAACGGTGGTGAAAGTCCACAAAATTGTCTTTTATTCAAAGTTTTTATATGCCTAATATTTTAGTAATTTCTTCCTTGGGGAAAAGGAGAGAAACATATAAAGAAAAAAGACTTAAAATGAGGGTTTATGAGATATTCACACTTAGTATTTATATTTACCTTGAATATTACTAAATCGCTACTCTAGCTATTTCTACATAAAAAGTTTCGTACTAATTGTTGTGTAGTTAATTCTATTGGTAGTACTGCTCTGAAGTTAATACCTAGATTATGTTATTAATTTTTCCTTGTAATTTTGCAGCTTATAAAGCCTTTTTCTTATAATAAGATCCGCAGATAATGATTCACTAGATTCAGTATGGCTAATGACCTGGTATATTTTAATCTATAGATAGATATTTTAGCAAAAACATCTCGGTCTATTTCACATTATATTCTCCTATTCATAAGGATATTCCAATGGATAATAGCATACTGGGTAACATTAAATACATCCATAGAAATCAAAAAATATGTTAAAAATTCTTCATAAGTACAGTAAACACAAATTTTAGGTTTAATGTCACATAGTTCATCTGTGGAATTCATAATTAAATGCACAAGATGCGGCAAGGAAAGGGAAAACATATACGAGATAACGTGCTCGAGATGCGGAGGACCTTTTAAGGTAGAGATACTAGGAGATTATAATACAGAGATAAGAAAAAACTTCCCTTATATTAAAGAATGGATTTCGCTAGGTGAAGGAAATACACCTCTTCTCGAGATAGGAAAACTTCGTTTTAAACTAGATTTCCTCAACCCTACGGGATCTTACAAAGATCGAGGATCTGTAACTCTTATATCGTTCTTAAGACAGAATGGTATAAAAGATATATCAGAAGACTCTTCAGGTAATGCCGGTGCATCAATTTCAGCCTACTCAGCCGCAGCGGGAATTAACGCCACTGTATTCGTCCCAGAGAACGCTAAAGGTGTCAAACTGAAACAAATAGAGAGTTACGGAGCTAAGGTTGTAAAGGTAAAGGGTAACAGAAATGATGTCATGAAGGCAGCGATGAACTCGGGTAAATACTACGCTTCCCATATCCTGCAACCCTTTTTCAGAGATGGGATAAGGACTTTAGCTTACGAAATAGTGAAACAACATAAGTCTGTGAAAGAAATCGTAATCCCGGTCTCTGCTGGTACACTCCTTTTGGGTCTGCATGAAGGGTTGAACCACTTACTGAAGAGCGGTGTAATTGAGGAGAAACCCAAGATAATAGCTGTCCAGACAAGACAAGTGATGCCCCTCTGTTCAGTTATCAATAAGGATCCGTACATTCCACCGGAGAAGGTGACAAGTATTGCCGATGCTTTAGTTTCCACTCAGCCAGTATTATTGGAAGAGATGGCAAAGGCTACAAATCAATGCATTACAGTAGATGAAGAGGAGAACATATCTGCATGGAAGAAGTTAGCCGGTATGGGACTATTGGTAGAATATAGCTCGGCTACCGTATTGGCTGCTGCAGAAAAAATCTCTCTCGAAGACCCTGTCTTAGTCCTTACTGGTAGCGGACTCAAGACTCTCTGATTTAATTATCTCACAAGACATTATGGACTTACCGTATTGAATTGCATGGTCAATAGCCATTGTTATTATTTTCTTTACCTCTTCATCTGCAATGTAATAATAAGAGTACTTACCTTTCTTCTCTACTCTAACAACTCCACAGTTCTTGAGGCATGCCAAATGGTGAGAGATTAGAGACTGAGATTTTCCGAGTCCTTCGCTTAAGTCCTGAACGGAAGCACTCCCTTTCTCCATTAAGTATAAAACTATCATAAGTCTTGTTCTGTCCGAAAGAGCTGAGAAAAATGACGCCATTACATCTACTAAGTTTTCATTCATACGTTTATATAATCTCAGAAGGACTAATTAACTCTATTGCGAGCAATGACGAGTTAAAACAAATGAACATATGTTCATATATAGCTAAGTTTAAATTCCATTAAAAGGATCATATACTATGAAATTCAGAATAAAGAAAGAAGAGTTAGTATGTGAACACTGTGGTGTTCCCCTATCTGAAGACAACATATATGCGAGAGAGATAAAGGGAGAAAAACATTACTTCTGTTGTTCCCATTGTGCAGACGCATATGAGGAAAAACTGAAATGAAAGAGTTCGTGATATTAGGTTATGGAGCTGCGGGGTTCGCTGCTTTAATTCAAGCCAATGAGTTAGGAGTTAAACCAGTCTTAATAGGCTACGGTCCTTTAGGGGGAACTTGTGTAAACGTGGGCTGTATTCCATCGAAAAGGTTACTGAGAATTGCAGAAATGTACTCAACTGCTGTTAGATTACACCAATTCGAAAAATTTAACATAAGACCAGATTATGAGTCTGCATTTCTTGATTCAAGAAAAATAGTAGAGACGCTTAGGAAAGAGAAATACGAAAACCTACTCTCTAAATATGACGTAGAAGTAGTTGAGGGTAAAGCCCATTTTATTTCTACTCACAGCGTGAAAGTAAACGGTAAAATAATAGAAGGTAAGAAGTTCGTAATTGCAACAGGGTCTTCTCCTTATGTTCCTCCAATAGACGGATTAAGAGAAGCGGGGTTCTGGACTAATGTAGAAGCCCTAAATCCTGACAGAAAGATCAACTCGTTAGCTGTAATAGGCGGAAGAGCACAAGCTCTGGAGTTCTCTCAGATTTACAAGAGGTTAGGAGTGGACGTAGTGATATTACAGAGAAGTAAAGTGCTATTACCTGATTGGGAGCCAGAGATCTCTCTTGAAGCACAAAAAGTCCTTGAAGATGACGGGGTGTATGTAGTCACTAACGTTAAGATAAAGAAAGTTGAAAGAGAGGAAGGAGTAAAGAGGATAATTACTGACAAAGGTGATGTTGAGGTCGATGAGATCTTAATAGCTACTGGCAGAAAACCAAACATAGACCTTAACCTAGAAGTAGCTGGAGTTCAACTCAACGAGTGGGGAGGAGTAAAAGTAAACGATGAACTTCAAACGACTAATCCCGACATATATGCAGCCGGAGACGTAATAGGTGGGGTTATGCTAGAGTCTTTAGCAGGTTTCGAAGGTACTGTAGCCACTAAAAACGCGTTATCGGACTCACATAAAAAGGTGGATAGAAGTACGGTACCTCAAGTCGTATTCACTCAGCCGAATATTGCCAGAGTCGGGAAGAAAAGTGAAAATGCTGAAAGCAGAGTGATAAAACTCAAGGAGTTATCTAAAGCTGCTATCCTTGGTGAGGAGAGAGGGTTGATTAAAATGACAGTTGAAAAGGAGAGTAAGAGAATTCTTGAGGTGCAAATGTTAGGAGAAAACGCGGGAGATGTAATTAATGAAGCTACTCTAGCAGTGAAGTTCGGTTTAACAGTTGATAATATAATTGACACTGTTCACGCTTTTCCTACTATGTCTGAGGCCTTAAGGCTTGTTGCTCTGTCCTTTTACAAAGATGTGAGTAAGCTCAGTTGTTGCGTTTAAAAGGTGGGATAAAATACGTTAGATTACCACTGCTGACTTCCTCACCACCCTGGAAGGGTCGAGGGTTCCCTCCCAAAGGGCTCATCGTTCCCACCATCGATTCGGGTTTACATCTCTCATCTGGTGAGCAGTCGAGTGGCTCAGAGAACCACTCCCATTTGAAAATAGCATCGGGGGGTGTGGGGGTATCCCCCACGGGGGGACTTTCATCGCTAAGCTCTAGTCCCTTGAAGGAAGGAGATAACAGTTGCTCCTCCCACAGTCCCATTAAGCCCTCAATCGAGCTGGGAAGGAGCGTCATTAGCATCGCTAAGAGAAATTTTGACAAAGAAGTATTTAAATATAAGGGGCTATCCATCCCCGCTGGCGAGGCTTTCTGCCCCCTTAACCCCCTTTCTTTGTAATATCATGCAGTCGTTAATCTGTTCTACATCATTTTTTATTTTAATAGTGTCTCGATATCAGCTTACATTGCTCTACTTGCTTTTTTCTTCACTTTTAGCTATTCTAAACAGTTTAGGAGCCTTAGGGAACAAAGTCCTGAAATGAAGAGCTAAAGCAAAAGCCGTTACCGGAGGAAGAAGAATATAAGCTAAGAAGAGTGCTGTTTCTCCGCTAGATACAAACAGTAAAACGTTTGCCGCGGGTATAGCTGTAGCCAGAATAGGTGGAATTGACACGCAACAACTTCCACCAGCTATTACTCCCATTACTGGGGCTATTAAAATTGCTCTGACTTTTATAAACTTAGACATATCCATTACCCTTAGAATCGTAGCTGTGACTATTCCTCCTATTATAAACCCCATGAACAATGAGTAGAAGGTTAGTTCTAGAAAGAAATTTGGAGGAAATCCTATTGTTACGCTGGGATTAAATAGTAAATTGACTAATGCAGCGTACAAACCACCCGGGTAATAAGGAGACACATTAAAAGAAACAAATGACTCAGAAATGGAGAAGAGTTGACCATAAATAATAGTTAAGATCCTTTCCAAAGCAATACTATATACTATATAATGAAATGATAAATAAATACCATATATCACGTAACCTTTTTTATTCATATTACGGGATAGGTAGTTAAAGACTTGTTTTAATCCGGTTTTAAAAACAAATGTGACTAGGGATAACCAGAACAAAACATTTCCGAAAATTACGTAAAGTGAATAATTTGGAGAAAATGGAGCGGAGTAAGTTATAAAGAAGCCTATGAGCATAAAAGGCAGGTAATATAATGGTTTTAATGAGCTCTCCACATACTTCAATTGTTTAAAAAATAAATAAAGTTATTTTTCATCAATTATCACGCTAAAAGATATGAGAACTTAATTTGTATATGTTAAATAAAGAAGAATAAGATTAATAGATGGATAAGTAGTTGGTACATACTCACTTCTCTAAAAGGATAAAATTAGCACAAAAGTTCACGTTAGGCTTGTTTAGTTCCGCTTTGAACAATTCGTATATATTCATATAAAAGGTCTTTAATTACTAATTTATAAGTACCCAGTAGTTACCTTCCTATTCATGATTTTCGAAATATCGTCTTATTATTCTTCCTTTTTTAATTATTTAATATAAAATCAGAAATCTATTATTTTGATGATTAACTAAGTTAATCAGAAAATAAATTTTTGAATATAATGGAAAAAAAAAGTTATGAACTAGAAGAAGATGAACTGCTAGGTATATTGAACTGAACTGGCGCAAATGTTATCTGCTGCTTAACTTCAGGTGGTAGCGTTCCTACCTTTGTTATATTAGCCCAAGTCCACTTATACATTGGGTTATCAGATACTGGGTCAATTGTTGGAGTAGTTAACTGGTTAGCTCCGGGAGATGTTGGGAAACTCATGGCTACAAACAATGACCCTGGAGCTACAGTGTTTGAAATCCATACTACGCCAGTTAGTGTACCCCAATCGTTGTATAGCATAACGATGTCGCCGTTCTCCAGTCCCTCGTTCTGGGCGTCCTGTGCGTTCATTTCAATTATCGCGAATGGAACCCTTTGGTATATTTCCGGTACTTGGAAATCAACAAACCCTGACTGCCAAATTATATTCCACCTACCGTTGTTAACCCAGTACTTATATTTACTCTGCTGTTGTGCTGCATAAGCTAATATTCCTACATAAGGCATCGGGAATGGGTTAAGTGTATTTACTACCGCAGCCTTTAGGTCGTCATAAGAATAGCCGAACATTGACTGTACTTGATCTGGGGTCACGTAAATTACATCCCTAGTTATTAGCGGTAATACAGTATTACCCACAGTCACTGCTTGGTTACAGTCTATGGTTATCCGCTCCACTCTGAACTGACTTTGTAACACGGGTTCGAAGTAGTTAACTAAACCGTACATTGTTATAGTACCGCCTTGACTACAAGCTTGCATTACGCCCTCCTTTGTAAGCTCTGAAGGCGAGCACACAGCACCGCTGCAAGTAGCGCCTAATATAGGTAATTGTACCCCTATAGTCCTAGCTAACATTAAATAGAATAACTTTACTGACGCCCAACCTGTTGAAGAAGTCGGTGCAAACTGCAATGGCAATGCGATACCGTATGGCCACCAGGAGAAGTTCGCCGGTCCGTTAGCAAGATAGTAAGTCCATATGTCACTGTAAATTGCAAACCAGTTATAATCGAAGTAGTTCTCACTGAACTGTGGAATTAATGATAACGGTTGCGAGTTCTGCTTCATGTTATTCGTTAAGGATTGCCATATTGGGTTGAAAGCTTGATAAATCCTCTGCGCTTGCGGTGAGTTACCCATCCCGTTACTCTGTAGCAACTGGTAAATTCTGTAGGCTATCATTGCGTAAACCCATACGGTTGGCATTGCTATACCGGGCGGTGGCATGAAGGGCTCTACTAATCTCATCCTCCTGTCATGCCCGTTCAACCTCAGATCGTAAGTCTCACCGTGGGTTGTCGCATTAGGTATAATTACGTGGGCTGCAGTTTCCAATATCCCGTTCTGGTTGAGGACTACGTCACTTCCCACTACAAATAATGCACCGGGGGTCTTGTTTGAACCGCTTAAGCAAGATATAACTGCTTGAGCGTATTGATCTGGTGTCGGGAAGTTAGGTATTGTAGCGCTTACGGAGTTAACGTCATAGTACGGTGAGCTTGAATTTATCGAAGATGTACTTGTTGAAGGTACACCTAAGCTTAGCACGTTCTCTACGCACTCCTGTAGCAGCTGGGCCCTATGGTTAACTGCTAAAGCAAATTTTCCTCCAGCCATTGTTTGCTTGTAAGTATTAACTGTGAACGCCCATAATACTTTACCATACCCGCTGTAAACTAGATAATCGACTATTGGGTTATACTGGTGACTTTGAGGTACTAGAGTGTTAGTGTAATTCTGGTAAAAGCTCTTTATGAAACTTATAACGTTCTGCGCATTTACTTCCATTCCTTGTTTTTGTAGCTGTTGTGGTACGTATTGGCTCATTGGTATCCACGTCACCCTCCCTTGGTTTAACGGTAGACCTAATTGCTGATACCAAGGCGGTGGGGGAGGTACTGGGAATGCGGCACCTTCCTGATGACCGAATGACCTGGCAATACCAGTACCCGGTCTTCCGGATGTAGCACCTACAATTACAGCTAGGTCTCCTAGGGCGTACATTGCAGTATAATTGGCAGACCATATAAGACCTTTCTCGAATTCTATCAACACCCTCTTATAGTATTGCTGTCCATTACTACCCATCTTAGGTTTTGCGAGCATATCTCCTAATAATTGGATAATATTTTGTGATACTCCGGTTATCTGTTCAGCCTCAGATAGCCATTCGCTTAAGCTCTTGGATTGTAAGTATTGGATGTATAAGTTATAGTTGTTCATATTAAACGTGAACCCATTTGCTTGTGCAGAACTTCCTTGATAGACGTTATTTATGAAGTAATTAACTACGTCGGGATAAGTGTAGTAGATGTAAGCGGCTACAGCGTTAAATAGCTCTGCGTCTGTACCAGGCTTAACTTGGACTGCTAATACTTGCGGTTCGCCGTTAGAGTCTACATTGCACGTTCCATTCATAGCTTGTTCTAAACTACAACCTACAGCCGCTGCAACGGCATGAGCTGTCTCTGAAGGCCTGGCATCGACTACTATCGCTTTACCGGGTGGAGTCGGTTCACCGCTCTCGAACCACGTGGCCTTCCTTTTCTGTGTTACTCCTCTTAAGTTGTCAAATATGTGCTGAATTAAGTTAATTGTAGCCGTGGCGTACTCGTTAGCACCCACCATTACCATTACGTCTGTTATGCTAATGTCTAGCATACTAAGATTATTAATAAAACCGCCTCCGGTTACATCAAATATAGCGGCAGTCTCTGCTGTGAAGGCAGCCCGGTTGTGTAGCCTAATGAAAGGTGTGGCGACACCCGTGTGGAGCAATAACCCTGGCATTAAGTCGTCTACCACACCTCCTCCCATACCACCTCCGTGATCATCCCTAATTGCCATAACTTCTACTCCCGCCGGCCCTACTGGGTCTGGGTAAGTGAATGTTTCGTTAGTTATGTAGTAGTACAGAATTTGGGCTAGGACTTCTATAACATAGCTCCATCCTACGGGTTGTAGTTGTCCGCTCCACCTTATAAGCGGTGTCTTTATCCTAGTCTGGTAAATCCTGAACCCTGCAGCATTATCTTGGAATGGGCTCCATATCCTTTGTGCGTTTCTTCCTCCCCTAGTAGAATAATTACCCTCGTTTACTGGACACTCTGAGCTCGGTATTTCAAGTATATAGACCGGTTTCCAAGTACCAGTAGTTTCGTCATAAGTTACTGTCTTACTCACCATCCCTTCTCCTATCCACGGGATAGCCGTAGGTGGATTTGCAGATAGCGGAGCCAGAGGTTGAGTGTAATCAGCATAATGGCCTTGTAAGTTATATCCATATACGTTATCAATGTAATTATACACTATAGCATTCTGCCCTTTTGCAGGACCTCCTTCTTCTCCCACTGGAAATACAAATACGTCATATCCACACGATACATTACAGAATCTACATACGACATGATATCTTTGTGCGGTCACTGGTGGTAAAGGTACTTTGGTGTTTGGTGCTCCGTAAACTGAAGGACCGGTAGCTGGAGTTACGGATGAAGTTGAGGTGGACATCAGCTCTCACCCGTTGAAGGAGATGGGGCTTGTGCAGCAGTATTATAAGTACCGTAAACTAGCCTATTGAATCCTACGGCGTATATATCTCCGGTAGACTCATCGTATTCTAATATTAACTGCGGTAAGTATTGATTAGGATGTCCTACTACTTGCATACCCCCAGCTGTAGCGTCGTATTGAGAGAAGTGTTGCGGACATAATAAACACCTCGTGTTAGGGTCGTATACCAAGATATATCCCATATGCGCACAATACGCACTATAGCCTACAACATCTCCGTTAGGACCTACACCACCTACTGACGGAACGCCAGTCCTCACAATATAGACTGTATATCCCATATAATTAGCTGTCACCGGAGTCCCAACTTGTAATTGACTATAGTTAGCTACTTTTTGTCTAACAAATCCTACTGATACTGGAGAAGTAGTCGGAGGAGATGTTGTAGTTGCAGTAGCTGTTGTAGTTGTAGTAGCTGTTGTAGTTGCAGTAGCTGTTTGTGTAACTGTCTCTTCTTGTTTTACCGTCGTGACTTCTGGTTGTACCTGAGTTATAGTTCTTGGAAAAGCATTTCCACCTATTACTATTCCAGCAGCAATACCTGCCACAGCAGCCGCTCCACCTATTATTATCGCACGCCTATTAGAATCTACACCCTTATCTTTGCTCATTCACATACTCACCCTTTAAGTTATAATAATATAGTAATGAATGATTAATAAACTTAATTGTAAAATAATATATATGTTTGAATATACATATTTATTAGAAAGTAAAATTAATTTAAATTAGACAATTGATATAAGTAAAGTTTGGTATTTTCATTATTTTATTAAAAAAAGTCTCACATAAAGAAAATTCTATCCTTAGGAATTACTTAATATACTGATATGTAAGCTTTGAATAAGAATCCTATTTTAACTTGTTATTATTACGTATGGTGTTGTTACTGAGGTTGATGCTATTATTGTTCCCCACATTCCAGCTAGTGCATGTCCCGGTACTCCGCAAGCATACCAATATATTCCTGCAGGTA
>NZ_JBBHKU010000052.1:0-7022 GCF_037389295.1 Stygiolobus sp. RP850M
CTCACCTCCAGGTAATACCTCCCGTGCTCACCCTAAAAAAGTATTATCATCAACGTTCTATTAATAAAGCACAAACAATTCAAATAATTCATTTTATATTAACAAAATTGTTGTCCACACTCACTGCTATTATTGCTACGCTTACTGTAACCCTATCTACAATAATCGCTACAGTGAGAACTTTAAAGCAAATGGCTATGGACAACTTAATACCCTCGAGACTTTCGATAAATGAGGCTTTACCGACTCTTATTGTAGTATCAATCATGATATCGTCTTTGAGTCTTGGCAACGTTGAAGCAATCGGACTTGTCTCTAACTTCGGGACTGTGTTTTCTTATCTTACTACAGCTATGGCTGTAATAATATCTAGGAGAAGGGGCTTTATCGGTTCGTTTAAAGCACCTTTTTACCCAGCGTTACAGATATTTTCTATTTTATTGTCTATAGTCGTATTGATCGCTTTAGGTGAGGAAAGCCTGGTTTTAGGCGTTTTGTCAATATTGATAGGGTTAATTATTCACGTAATTCACGTAGAAATAAACTTGGTAGAGAAAGGCAAAACTCTCAACCCCCATGGTAAAATCGGGAAACGCAAAGCAGAGTAATATGATGATTGGAGATCTATCAGCTTTGTTAACTACAGCGTAAAAAGAGGTCGTGTTCTCTTTTTTAACTATTTTTATCTAAAAAGAAAATTTTATTCTTTATCATGTTCAATTATGTCAGTGATATATTTTTGTTTATTTTCAATATGTTAGAAATTTGTTATGACACATTTTTAATAATGTGGGCTATAGTTGAGGGCCTTCCAGAACGGCTTACCACTAACAGCACAAACGACAAACTTCACCATATGGTACTTCAACATGGATGGTTACTCTTCTAATCCATTTAACCCATCTAATTCGTCACACCCTAAGGTCTCTTCATTTCATCACTTCCGCTAAATACTTATGCAATTAATCCCTCAAAAACATTGAGCGTAAGTTCAAACCTCAGAAGTTAGCTGTCTAACGTTGCCTACCCTCCGCCCTTAATAATCTCTAGCTTTATTATAATCAAGGTTTTTAGTTCCTGAGTACGAGACTTAAATAATGCAATCATTACTTAAAGTAATAGTTGGCTTAACGATGCTTTTAGGAGCGATAGGCTTAGACTACTTGGGGGCGTCATTACAGAGCTTGTCGATTATAGTTATCTCGATGATAGTGTCAATAGCTGGTGCATTGGTGGGTATAAGAGGTTTATTAGAGTTTTTAGGAGAGAGATTTTCTCGTTAATAAAGCCAGCATGCTACGTAGTGGTCTTGATCTATTTCCTTCAGTTCGGGTTCCTTTTCTTTGCATCTATCATGAGCGAATGGACATCTGGGGTAGAACACACAACCTTTCTCCGGTCTCACTACGTCTATTTTTATCTTTATCTCCTTGGGTTTATCCCTTAATGACGGGTCGATTTTGGGATAGGCTTCGATCAGGCTCTGAGTGTATGGGTGTAGGGGCTTCTTTATAACGTCACTGGCTCTACCGATCTCTACTACTTTCCCTAGGTATAGAACTGTGATTTTATCTGAGATTATTTTAGCTATCGGTAATTCATGTGTTATCAACATGAAAGATATACCTTTTTTCTCCCTAGCGTCCTTTATTATCTTTAGTATTTCGCCTTTCAGTGAGGCGTCTAACATGGTAGTAGGCTCATCAGCAACTACGTACTTAGGGTCTACGATTATTGCCCTAGCTATGCTAAGCCTCTGTCTCTGTCCACCTGAAAGCTGATAGACTCTATTCTCTAATAACTCCAGCGGTAGTTCTACTAAATTCATTGCCTCCTTGATTTTCTCCTCAATGTTCTCCTCTTTTCGGTATTTTAACGGCATAGCCAGAACGTCATACACTCTCATAATTGGGTCTATCGAAGAATAGGGATCTTGATAAATCATCTGTGCGTATCTTCCTACTACCTTAACCTTACTTTTTACTACGTTTATTTCCTCATTGTCAGTTTTGATGTAAACTTCCCCTTCTGTGGGTTTCTGAAGACCTAAAGTAACCCTCCCTAACGTAGTTTTACCAGAACCGCTCTCACCCACTACTCCCATAATCTCCCTTTTCTTAATTGTAAGCGTCACACCATCTAACGCTTTGGTCAAGTGCTTCTTACCGAATATCCTACCACCAGTAGCGAAATAGACTTTTAAGTTTCTCACTCTAACCCTATAATCCTCAGTAGAGCCAACAGGCAACCTCGTCACCATCTGAGAATTTTTTAAATTCGGGTTCTTCATTGAAACATACGTCTTTAGCAAAGGGACATCTAGTGTTAAATCTACACCCTTTAGGGGGGGTTGAAAGGTCTGGCATAAAGCCAGATATCCCTTTTATTATATCTTTATCTAACGTAGCTATAGACTCTATTAGTAAGGACGTGTAAGGGTGTCTGGGTTTTTTAAATATAATCTCAGAGGGACCGCTTTCCATAATTTTACCTGCGTAAAGTATATAATTTCTGTCTGAGATTTCAGATAATAACGCTAAGTCATGTGTTATGAAAATTATAGATAAATTCAGATCTTTTCTAAGTTGCTTTAGTAAATTAAGAATGTATTCTTGGACTACTACGTCTAGGGCAGTAGTAGGCTCGTCAGCTATCAGAACTTCAGGGTTAAGTGCTAACGCCATGGCTATAAAAGCCCTCTGTTTTTGCCCTCCAGATAACTCATGAGGGTACTTCTCCGCCAATGATGGATCCAAGTTAACCATCTTAAACAACTCTTTAACCCGTTCATCATAGTCTCCGTTCCAACCGTGAATTTTCAAAACCTCGACGATCTGATCTTTTATCTTAAAAACTGGCGTAAATCCAGACATCGACCCTTGAAAAACCATCGATATCTTTTTCCACCTGTAATTTCTCCTGAAGGTATCCTCATCCAGATCTAAGATGTTCTCGCCCTTGAAAAGCATCTTGCCTCCCTCAATTTTTCCAGGGTTAGGTACTAACCTCATTATCGCGTATCCTATAGTGCTTTTCCCCGAACCGCTCTCCCCGGCAAGTCCTACAATTTCTCCTTTATCCAAGTTCAAGTTAACGTCATCCACTGCCCTTACGACACCCCTCCTAGTATAGAAATAAACTTTTAAGTTCTGTACCTCTAATAGCATTTTATCTCTCCCCTAAAGTAATCCTTTCTACTGCGAAACCTATTAGAACGAAAGGAACTGCCACTACCACTATCATAAGGCCAGGGAACACTACCCACCACCACCAACCGTTCACTTGGGCTTGATACGTTTCCGCTTGATCTAAAATACCTCCCCACGTTACTATATTAGCCGGAGCTATTCCTAGAAAAGCTAGAGTTTGAGCAAGCAATATACCGGCAGGAACTCCCAATGCCATGTAAGCTACAGTTATCGGTATCAATCTTGGCATAAAATGAGTAAAGAATATTCTATAGGAAGGTATGCCCAAGAGTTTGTCCACTTCAACGTAACTGTTAGATTTGATCGATAGCGCCATAGACCTTGCAATAATTGCGTAAAAGGGCCACGATAGGAAGGAGATTAACAGTCCTTCCAATTCGAGGTTTGGCTCTGTGACAAAGGATACTGCGACTAAAAACGGGAGTGCAGGCAATGCCAGAAACACCAATGTTATCCACTGAATAACGGAGTCTTTAGTACCGCCAAGATACCCTGATATGCCACCCACTATAATCCCGACCACTACGGAGACAATCGAAGTTAAGGCACCTATTTCTAGTGCATCGGGAAGCCCTAAAAGCACGCCTAGATCTATGGGCTTACCAAAGTAATCTGTACCCATGAGTCCGTAAGAATTACCTAACAGTAAAATTTTGGTTTTGGTTACGTTCATCGGTTTCGCAGATATGACTTCTATTTTCACTATGTATTTGCCGTCCTCGGTCACTGATAAGTTAGACTTGGGCGAGTTAAACAGTGCGGTGGATAATGTAGTAGCGTTTACTATGTTGGGGGCTTTACCGGTGATCGACGATATATAATTTAGAATGAAACCTTGTATAGCTGTTAAATCAAAAGGTACGTTAAAATACGAATTAGGCACTTGGATCTGAATTGTGCTACCGTCGGGTTTATTCCAATAGACTACTTCCTCAATCGGCGTACTGTTGGTAGAAATTATGAAGTAGACGTTGTAAGCCGGAAACGACTTAGTCCAGTTAAACGAGAACGTGATTAAAGCTATGTAAATGTCTTTAGCTGGTGAATACTCTGATATGTTAGTTGGGGACAACTGCTCGGTCGTGAAATACTTATTAGGATAGAAGATTCCTAGCCACGCCGGGGGTACGTGTTTCGGATACTCACTCCATGATGCAGGATTATTCCACGACTCATACACTTGGGCAGGTACTGATAAGGCAACTACGGTGAAAACGAGCAAAATTAAAAGTATTATGAGTCCGGTTAGACCCATTTTATTGTGTAAAAACTCTCTCACATAACTAGAAATACCAACTTCGTATTTACTCAAATTTATTCACCTGACCTTATTCTTGGGTCCAAAATCCCGTAAACTAACTCTCCTAAAAACAAACCCAAAAGTAAGACTATCGTTAAGACGTAAGTAACTCCCAATATTACGGGCAAGTCGTTTAATGTTATTGCAACGTAAGTCAATAAACCTATCCCCGGCCATTCGAATACTACCTCCGTAGTCAGGCTACCTCCCAATGAACCGGCAAGAGCTAAGATAGCTTGGGTAGCTATTGAAGGAGAAGCAGTTCGTAAGACGTGTTTGAATAGTATCCTAGATTCTGGTATACCTCTTGCTTTAGCTGTGATTACAAAATCCTCCTTCATTATAGAGGCAACCAAGCTCCTAACTATATAGGCAAAACCACCCACATTCACTATGAATATGGTGATTAGAGGAAGAGTCATATGGTATATCACGCTTATTCCATAGTCAAAGGGGTTTTTCGGTGGTGGAACTGATGTCATTCCCCCGGGCGGGAAAACTTTTACTCCATAAGCTAAGGCAGCTATTAAAACAAAGCCTAACCACCAAGTTGGTATACTGGAGTGGACTACCGCTATTATGGCAATTATTTTATCCCATACTTTTGATTTAGCGGAGAGTAGTCCTATGATAGTGCCTGCTATTATAAATATGATAGTCGCCGTCGTGAAAAGGAGTACTGTGTTGGGTAAATAGTATGCTATTATACTACTAACCTCTCTCGAGCCAGATGGTGCTTGGATAAAATAAGCGTTACCGAAATTAAAGAGTATGAGATTATACATTTGTACAAAGTATTTAGTAATAATAGGCTGGTTCAACCCGTATGCAGAAATTAACGTTTCCTTGTACCTTTCAACAATAAGTTGAACTTGAGTGGAGTTTAGATGGTGAGAATTTTTTAAAAGAGTCTGAGTAAATTGTGCCACTTGAAAATCTATACTTTTAGATATGACTTCCTGCAAAATTGGAAAGGTAAATATGTAGAGAATAGACAGTGTTGCAATTAGAACGGAAAAATAAATGATTGCCTTTTTTAGGACGAATGTAAAGTACGCCATTTAGAAACCTCACTTCCTCCTTCTTAATAACGCGACAGCCGCTATCACTATTATTATTATCGCTATCACAGCTCCTATGAGACCTACATTAATACCACTCGACGTCGTGGAGGTAGCACTTGATGAACTGGTCTGAACTGATGTCGTACTTAAATTAGCTGTTGTGGTAGACGAAGTCGTGGTAACAGGTGGTAATACGACTAGAGAAACTTCCATTGGATTTATCAATATCGAAGTGTTTTGATACGCCGCTATTGTTAGAATATAAGAGCCAGATGACAAGTTCTTCGGTATATTGAATGTGAACTGACCTTGGTTGTTAGTCATTTCTTGCGTCGAGAATATTACGGATCCATTAGGATGTAGTAATTCGAGATACACCGTCACATTAGCTACCGGACTTGCTTGAGTACTTCCCGCTGGAGTTCCCCTCACCGTCCCGTTCAATACCTCTCCTGCCGTTACTGTAGGTGGAACATTGAAGGATATTGAGTACGTCATCGGCGTTGATAATGCTTGTTGCGTAGGGACGAGGTGGAAGTACGGGTTCTTAACTATCTTTGCAAACTGTGGGGAGGCACTGGGGTTCCAAGCTACCAATATGAACGGTCCGTCACCAATTAGAGCGTTATCGTAAGTCTGGATAAAAGATATTGCAGCTTTGTAACCAGATATCGCTTGTTGTTGAGTTACTAGTGTCATGTTACTTAATTTTTCTACTTGTATTAAACTGTTCGGTATGTAACCGCTTGTGGAAGCGTTTTCTAAGGCTGAAAGTATATAGCCTACGTCAGTGGGGCTTACTAAGTTTAACCAGTCAATTCCTTTAGATTGTGCTGTGCTCTGTGACCACGCAGCCTTACCTTCAGCTACAACATCTTTCATCCCAACATACACTTGCCACGGGAAGTAACCTCCACCAGCTAATGAATAACCTAAAGGATTGAATGAATCAAATAAGTTTACTACTGCTTGTGTTGGGTCGAAGAACCAATCGTTACCCCATATTTCTATTGCTGTAGAGTTAATTATCTTAAATCCTTTAATCGTCTGTAGTGCAGGACCGTAGACGGAACTAGTAACAGAGTCGTAAATTGGGTTGCTGGAGTTCAGTGACATTTCTGACGCTATGATGTATTGGTATATTATGTCCGCTAAAGTTATGTTTTGTCCGTCCGCCCATTTATCATTATTGAAGAGAGGTGCTAAATTGTAGATCACAGCCATCTGTGCAGTTGTATTTGAAGGAACATATGTTACTTGTTGTTTTGCAGGGTTCCACCATAAAGCGTTGGAAGGAACCGGTACCACAGCATTGGGAGTTATGTTTACAATCTTAAATGAATAGATGTAAGGAACTGGATATCCTGATCCGGGTACTGTTAAAGCAGCTGGGGTAAACAGAGCTGTTGCAATCTCGTCCGTGTAAGCATCGGTGAAACCAGCACCAGG
>NZ_JBBHKU010000053.1:0-34709 GCF_037389295.1 Stygiolobus sp. RP850M
TCCTTAGCGTACTCTACTTGTCCCTTCAACATCTTTCAGTAGAACAACGTTGAAAAATAAAAACTTCTCGCTAATACCGACTTCTTGGTATTACCTCCCTAAGATTCCCATAACTGCTGTATAAGGGGATTATCCATCACCTCGGAGAGGCTTTCCGCCCCCTTAACCCCTTTCTGCAAAAATAAGTTAAAAATGTGTAGACTATTTTTCAGTTAAGGAAGGGGTAAGTGCTCGCTTAATCAATTGGTTAAAAATAGTCATGGAGAGTAAGATAAATCATCTTTACCCTTGACAGAAATAGAAAATCATTGTAAGAAAGAAAATAGATTAGAAGAATAAGAGCAATCTATTTTGAAAAATTTCCAGACTACATCACTATTTCTCTAAATCTCAATCTCACGTGTAATAAGCCTGCTATAACACCTAGTGTAAACAAAATTATTGCTGACTCAATTATTTGACTTCGTAAGCTGTAAGCTTTACTGGCATAAAAAGTGATTGCCCCTGATATATGATCATCAGACCTCCTAGTGTCATACCGGATATTATTGCCAGTTTTTGGTTATCTGTAACGTTTTTGAATTGTAACTTTTTCCTCCACAGCTCCCCTATACCGTAGAACAACACTATTCCTATTGTAATAAAGGAAAACAGTCGAGAGGAACTGTATCCACCAGTTCAGTAAATCATTGATCTCGAAGAGCTGAATGAATAAAAAACTGAAATATAATATAGTCCAAATCCGCGAGTCCACTGTTCTTGAAAGATCCGTAGACTCTCAGCCAAGGCATTTTAACAGTCTCCCTTAACCCTACACCCGCCGTCCGATTTATCAGTCTTATTGGGTCTTCAAAAGCCACATTATCCCTCCTGAAGTCCTTACTCTCCCCTCGTAGTCCATTTTAATACCCTTTACTAACCTCCCCAGAGGAAAAAATAACTCGATTCCCCTATCTGTAGGAGAGGTTAACATGTCCAGAAACATGTGCAAAAACACGCCTAAACCGAGGTAAGGATTGAAAAGTGTAACGGCCGAAGCGAAAAACAAGTTGTGGAATAAAGCTCTGTGCAGCTGATACCTTGCAAATATCGCTCTTCTAGTAAAAATGTACTCTCTGTCAGGTCAGGCAAGGCAGCACCAATACCTACTAACACGGCGAGTGACAAGTCATTATGAAAGAGTACTAAACCTACAGCTAAGGCAAAGGCTATATGTGTGTTTAAGTTCATATGAAGAATTCTCGTGGTTATTTAACTTCTTTCGACAAGTATGAGAAGAGTAAGGCTCCAAAAATAGTGGTGAAAAGAGTCATTAAAATTACGGCGAAGTAGCCATCTGTGTTGAGTATATTATATGTGAGTCCTAAAGAACCTACTACTATACCCGTCTCCCCTCTCGGTGTCATTCCGACCGAGATCAAGAACGCCGACCGCGGGCTCTTTGTTTGCAAGTAAGCGAACGGAAAGACGCCTACTATTTTGAAGACTATTGCGATCACGAAGAGTTCTAGGCCGAGAATCATTCCGTTGAAAGTTATGTTCTGGATATTAAGCTGAAAACCTACTGTAACAAAGAAGAGGGAGCCGAAAATTGCAAGGAGAGACTCGGAAATCCTCAGGAACTCCTCTCTTTTCTTACTCTCAGCGAGTGCAATGCCGGTAAGGAATGCTGGTACAATCGGAGAAAATCCTACAGTAGTCAAGATAAACACTAACCCAAACAGTGATATAAACGGAAACTCCTCTACGTAATTCTCCCCTATTCTATCAGCTAACTTGGGTAAAATCACTACAGCTAAGGCGAAAGCTAGTGCCCCTATTACTATGTAAAAAACGATCGTCTTTGTAACGGACAGAAATGAAGGTTTCTCCCCCGAGATCAGGGACAGTGCCACAGTCAGTAATAGCAAATCAACGACGTCGTCAACAGCTGAGGCCACTGTAATGAAGTTTGAAATACTTCCCTCCACGTTCCTCTCCTTTAATATTGATGAAACTGCTGCAATACTCGTTGCACCCACCGAAACGGCTAAAATCAACGACTGTGGATAAGGGAGAAGTGCCAGAGAGACTAGGAAAGGTACTAAAGCTCCGAAAAGAGCCCCTAGTATACCATAAATTCCGGAGCTTTTTAAGGTGCTCATCCCGTGCTCAAGTCCTGAAGAATAAATGAGCAGAATCATGGAGAATTCTGCTAAAAAGGATAAGTAATCATTAATGGTAAACAAAGGCATGTTCAAAATCCTGTTAAAGACTTCGCCAAATCCGTAGGGGCTTAATACGATCCCCGTTATGATCTCCCCCACAATGAGAGGTAAACCGTATCTTCCCATATAACTCCTCACTATCTCAGCAACAAAAATTAATATAAATATTTCTAGAAGAGCGAACAAGTATTCCGATTCCACAATAGACTTAACGACTGAAGATAATAATAAGCCTTTTGATACCTGTAATTCGCAGACTAGGTCGCGTCGTATTTACATCACACTCTAAGTTAGTTTTTTATTATTCGACGTAAAGAATAAACAGAGGTCTGTAGTGAATAGCAAGAGGTTAAACTCTTTCGAAGCTTTTTCTCTTTCCTTCGGCGGACAAGCCCCCTTTACGTCTATGATAACCTACGGAACAGTTGCCCTGCAAATGGGAGGGACTTTTCTCCCCATAGCGACTATTATAGCCACGCTAATAGTTCTACTAAACGGTTTAGTGGTGTATAAACTCTCATCCGACTTTTCCGACGAAGGAGGTTACTTCACTTACGCTTATTTCTCTCTCTCAAAGAGGTTGGGCTTGGTAACCGGGTGGATATTCCTAATGTATGCTTTTACTTACGCGGGGACACTGATTGCTGGTTCTATATACATACTGAAAAGTGTGACATCTCAATTACTGCCAGACGACGTGTTAAGTATACCTATAATCGCATTCTCTTCTTTTCTAATACTTAAGGGACTTAACGTCTCCGCGAAGTACGCTGAGTTCGTATCCGTAGCCGAGATAACAGCAATCGTGATTAGCTCTGTAGTACTTTTAATGAAACCTCATCACTCATTTCAGCTCATGATCCCTCAAGATATCTTCCTGGTCACACTATTTGCCATAGGAGTTCCCTCTGGTTACGGAAATATAAGTCCCATGGGAGGTGAGGTAAAAGACGCGAAAAAGACACTGGGGATTGTTACGGTTAGCGTTATTCTAACCGGTGGGTTACTTTCAGCCTTGTTATTTTACGCGACCTCACTATATGGGACTGATTTCGTGATGATCCTGAAGGAGAACGTAAGTTTCCTCTTTCCCTATCTCTTCTTCTCAGCATTAAATGGAGGAATATTAGGTGGGATTGCTTACGTGATCGCTATGTCGAGAGTAATCTATGCAATGGGGATTAGGAAGATGGTTCCTACTAGTTTATCTTACTTAACAAACGGCAGACCGTTAAACGCCGAGTTGGCTTCGATAATGTTTTACTCTGTATTACTGTTCGCCCTAATTCACTTCTTGGGCGTTTATACAACTTTCGACTTGTTGGGAGAATTCTCTATGCTTACTTATTTGTTAATATCGATCTCCGCTGACATATCATTGCTGAGGAGGGCTATTAAAAGGAGTTGGGCAGATTTATCTTTATCATTTACCGCTCTCCTTGTCAGTATCATAGTCCTAGTATACTCAATAGTAGAGACGAGTTCACCCGTAATTAATTACGTATTAGCGTTATTCCTTATATTTGGTTTCTTTTACTTCGAGGTCTTGGAGTTGGCCAAGCAAACCAGGTGGAGATATGACTAACCTTAAATTATCGTCGAAAAATTATGAGACATGGCATTTTACAAGAAATTTCTCATAGGTATACTTCTTGTCGTCGTTCTTTTCGCCGTAAATTACGTTATGTCTTTGTTCGTATCAAACTCACAACTCCTTTTGCTGGTTAAGGTAGCTAGTGTGGTAATAAGCGGGTTATACTTCCTAATAATTATCACGGACGGTTTAAGGGATATATTGAAGGGGAAGGGTAACGTATCGATCGTGGTTCCTAATGTAGTGAAGTATTTAGGTTACATCGTGATTTTCATAGTAGCTTTCTCGATTTTCGGAGTAACCTCAGCAGAGGCGATTGCAGGTGGAACCTTCGCCGGTCTAGTAATAGGTCTAGCGTTACAACCCGTGTTACAGAACTTCTTCGCCGGATTACTGATCATGGGTACTGGTTACATCTCAATCGGAGATCACGTGAGAATAATGAGTACTAAAATTACCTATACACCAGTCCTCTTTCCCCAATACAAGTACTTCTCGAGGGACTTCATCGAACAAGGGATTGAAGGGGATGTGGTGGAGATAGACTTGTTCTTTTCGCGTATATTGCTAGAGAATGGTAGGGAGATTAGGATACCCAATTACATTTTACTGGAATCAAGTGTTATCGATTACGCTTCAAAGTACAGCAAGGATTTCGTGGTTAGTATCAGGGTCGAATTTCCCCTAAATAAAGTGGACTTAGAAAGGATAGAACAACAAATAGTTGAGGTTTTAAAAGGTTACGAAATCGTAGAGGGACCGTTTCTGAGCGAACAGAGCGATAAGGAGCACGTAATTCTTTCCCTGAAGATAAGGGCTAACGTAACTGAGTGGAAGAAGGTTAAGTCTGAAGTACTGAAACGCCTTCTGATACTCAGAAAGAGAATGGTAGAAAGTTAAGGAGTGAAACGATAAACAAAGCGGATGGAAAAAATCATATAACTTCACTTTCAATTAAAGTCATAGTCTCCTTGACCCCGGATAAGCTAGCTATAGAGTTAAGTACTGTAGTAGCGACAAGATCAGGATCTTCAACGTCGATAGTTATGAGTAAGTCGTAGGGTCCGTAAACTACTGCAACATCATAAACCCTTGGCATCGCCATAAGTGTTGCTGCGATTCCCCTTATCTTGCTACTTTCAGCCTTAACCAACACATGAGCTCTAACCATACTGGCGTACGTTCTCACGAGATCCCACTCGGTGACAATGCCCCTCAAGTTAGGGGCTTTTGGCTCTCCATCGAAGAGTAACACCGACCCTACATTCTTCATGGTTATCAAGTTCGCTACATCCGCTACTGTAGCATCTTCGTCAGCGTAAACCAATTGCTGTTTACCTATCAAATCTCCCAGCTTATTACTCATAGCGTTCTCATTTAACGCTTTAAGTACGTCCCTCAACGATACAACTCCTATAATGTCAGAACCAGAGATCACGGGTATGTGGGATATCCCTAAAGAAACCATTAGTTTTGCTGCGTCAGTTACAAGTGAGTCGGAGTTCAATGTTAGCACGTTGCTACTCCCTATAGCCATTGCGGGAATGTTTACTCTAGGAATAATCTTAGCTAAGTCACGTTCAGTAACTATTCCCTGACCTTTCACAATTAGAGAGCCTATTCCGAGCCTTACCATGAGTTTTGCAGCTTCTCTAAATGACGTCTCGGGGTCTACACTAATTGCAGGTTTCGCTATATCCGAGAGTTTTTCTTCGGTCCAGTTCTGTTTGCCTAAGGCTTCCTTGATCACAGTTCTGGCTGAGATAACTCCTATTATGTTCCCCGCAACTGTTATAGGTACTCTCCTTATACCTGTGGTAATCATTAGACTTACGGCATCTTTTAGAGTTGAATTAATGTCTAATGTCTTTAAGTTTGTGGACATTATTGTCTTTAACATTTCAAATAATAGTTGTATTTCTAAGTTAAATGTATTTTATTCAAATGTTTTCTAAGAAGACGTTAAATATGTTAATTATTGCTTGGTAACGAAAAATTGACTATGACAGGTAAAAATGTAATGTATAAATAAAAACATTTTTAAAATGATTATAATGATAAATAATATCTTCTAAGAGCTCAGTAATAAGTAGAGGTGATTTTAGGCATAATAATACATATTCATTGTCGTAGATTAGACAATGGGCAAGCATATTCAAACTTTTAAATGTCTAGCCGTTGACAACAGTTTCAGATAAACCGTGAATTTTATGTCATTTAATGTCATTTGACATTCCTAGCTCTTCTCATGAGAGTTTATTAAATTTTGTAGTTACATACTATCACGTAGAATAGAGCCCTACAGTGAACTCGATAAGCAATGTGAGGGGAAGGGAAGGTGCTCAATGAAACTCCCTATGTCCTTGAAGGGAGTGGTTTAACTACCGTAGACGGCATGGGGATAGAAATAAGGGGAATGAGAACGAGAGATTGAATACAAATTCATGAAACATCGATGAAAGTCCGACCCCTAAACAGGGAAATACCTTACGTATAGACTCTCCTCGTGTTTTCTCTTTTTCAGACGACTAATATAAAAATCTCCTCTCTACACATGTTCTTGTGAAAAAAGTCACATTCGACGACTACCTTAAATTCCTTAATTCACATGACAAAGTCGAGTTTGGAGAAAACGCCATACATTTAGACCCTATTAAGGTGGATAGGCTAAAGCCTGAAGAAGATGAGCTTACAAACATCTCGACTACTGTGTGGAGTTTCCCGAAAAGAGGTAGTTGGGCTACTCATAAAGGGGACTACCGGGGAAATTTCGCTCCTCAAATACCCAGAGCAGTAATTTTGAAGTACACCGATGTGGGTGATACAGTCCTTGACCCGATGGTAGGCAGTGGTACTACGTGTGTAGAAGCTAAGCTTTTGGGTAGGAACTGTATCTCTGTAGATGTAAACATAAACGCAGTAATGCTAACGTTACACAGGCTTTACTGGCTCGAAAAGTACTTAGACGAATGCAAGGACTTTCTGGAAGAAGTCAGTTGTGAGGACATAAGAAAGGCTAAAGTAGACGTGTATATAGGAGATGCTAGAAAACTGACAGAACTGAATGACGAGAGTGTTGACTTAGTAGTGACTCATCCCCCTTACTTTAACATAATAGATTATACTAGCGGGATTGATGGGGACTTGTCTTCATATACCAAGCTGGAAAACTATATCTCAGCTCTAAAAGAAATAGGTGAGGAGATATACAGAGTGTTGAAAAAGGAAAAACAGTTCGCCGTCCTGTTGGGAGACACTAGGATAAAAAAACATTACGTGCCGATTACGTCGTACGCCTTACTAACTCTTCTTCAAGTAGGCTTCGTATTGAGGGAGGAAGTAATCAAAATACAGCATAAAATGAAGACAACGAGAGAGGTATGGAGAAAAGGTAAAAGGGACTTTCTGTTGATATACCATGAGAAATTATACATCTTCGATAAGACTGAAGAGGTCAAAAAATATAAGTATAGTTCGGGTGAAATGGTAAGAACACTTTTTTACCAGAGCGAAAATAATAAGACATTGTTTAGTTCATCTTCTGACTTCTGAAGAATCTATAAGATACATGCTGAGAATTCGTGACATTAGATATTATCAACGGTAGGAAAGCAGTTAACCCGATCATTACAACTGAAAATTACTATTCACTATGCTCCTCTTCCATAAAGCATCTAGAGATCAATGAAAGTGACAAGGTTTATTCCCATTTCTAAGCTGAAAATCAGGAAGCAATCTTTAGTTAATGGTGGCTAGTGTTGTCATTAGTATATTGTTTGAAGCCCCATACGAGAAGGTGAATATAACGATTATCATAGTGAGACATGGTAACATTGTCCTCTTCATTAGAAGTAATAGGAGTGTAAATAGTAGAATATAATCCGAAGAATTTGTTATAAAAGTAGCACATACATGTAGATTGCTATAGCGTATAGTGTGATCATTATTGTGGGTATTACGAATTCGTAAATTAATGTATTTTTCACTCCTCTCCTCAATAACATTGAGCCTAGGCCAGAGGCTGAATGAAGGATGAAGAAGAACGTTAAAGGTCCTATCAGAAGTATGTGGAACTGCAAACTGTTACCCCTATTTAATAGGCCAAGGGTCAAGTCTGAGATCAAAGTGGAGGTCTGAGGACCAGCTCCGAAACCTGTTATACCCTCAAGAAGTGCTAATACTAACAGGGACCAGGCAGTTAACCTCTGAAATGACGGGGTGTAGATGGAATCTTTAAGGTTAGGACTAAAAGCTTTTCTTGATGCCGCTATCATTATGAATCCGGGTAAAGCTAAGGGGAGGAAATAAGGTGCTGTAGACGTTATCAACGTACCTAATAATAACGTTAATTTACTTCCTCGCAACATCTGGATACCCCCTTGACTCCCAATAACCAAGATAGTTCTTATCCGTAACATGAATTCTCACTAACCACTTAGTATAGCAGTACCCCCACCAACGTGGTACAACCATTCTTACTGGGTAGCCGTGAAGTTCTGGTAGTGGTTTCCCATCTACCATATATGCTACAACGGTATCATCTTCCATTGCCTTGTATAAAGGTAAGTCCGCTGTATACCCGTCAGCTCCGAAAGTTACTACTTTAATTGCATTAGGCTTAACACCAGCTTCATTTAGAATATACTTTAATGGAACCCCAGTCCACTCCACGTTAGCTTGTAAGAAATAAGAGTTAGAAACACATTGAATAGTATCTTTTACTGAAATTGACGGCATATTCATTAGATCCTCATATGTTAATTGTAAAGGATTTTCAACTTGTCCATCAACTGTTAGAATATAATTAGATCTGGATAAGGTAGGAGTGTAGTTACTATACTGTACTACATACCATGCTGAGAATGGAGTTAAGGATTTATTCATATGAGAAATTAAAATATCACTTGTCCCTAATTTCCATATAGCTATGAGCGAAGTAGCAGCTAACATCATTTTAAGGAAATTTCTTCTACTCGATATCGAAGGCACAAGTCATTAGAATGCATAACCCAAAAAAGCTTTTACCAAAATTCATGACGTAAACTCGACGTAGGGCTTATTAAGAGAATTAACAATAAAGATTTAGATATTACAAAGAAAGGGGTTAAGGGGGCGGAAAGCCTTGCCAAGGGGATGGATAGCCCCTTGTTTAAATACTTCTTTGCCAAAATTTCTCTTAGTAATGCTAATGACGCTCTTTATATAAAACATATTAGTCAGATCTGGGTAATACAGATCTGACTGGGGTGTAGGCCGTGACGCTCCTTGGGCTTAAAGCTTGTCGGGGAGCTTGGCCGCCTCCAATTCGGATCGGAAGTTGGGCAAAAAGCCCGAATAAAACATAAGGGTGAGTACAATTGGAGGCCCCCAGTTGCAGGAATAGACGTATCAAAAGATAAATTAATTGTACTATAATAAGCAGTTTAACGCTAGTAAGTAAAGCGGGTTTCATGGCGTAAGTAGTGTGGACTATGCTCAATTTTTAAGGAAAGTTTTTATACCGGAAGCTCCACAGCTTAATGGGACTGTGGGAGGAGCAACCATAATCTTCCTTCAAGGGACTAGAGCTCGGCAATGAAAGTCCCCCTTTCAAGTGGGAGTGGATCTCTGATCCACCCGACTGCCCACCATATGTAATCCCGAATCAATAGTGGGAACGATGAGATTGGAACCTTCGCCCTTCCAAGGCAGAGAGGAAGTCAGTCTCTCACAAAACATGTTTTCTAACTTGAATACCATTATCTAACTTCCCGTATTTTGTTCCATTGGGCTATTATATCAAATACTAAAATGATAAAATTCAGTATGTATTGTAAATCTAAGTGGCGGTCATCTGACTTAAGATTTTATCTCTCACGTGGAGGAGTTATAATAATTCTCTCAACATATTTCTAACGTCCTTGGCAACGCTCTTACCGAGGGGTGTTCCAGGGCCCGCGAAAAACTCCTTGCCTGGTAGAGCTCCTACAGCGACTGCGTCACTCACAGTCCCCGTCAAGTTAAGATGTCTTAATGCTCCGCTCTTGGCTTCTGTAACAGTCCTGACCAAGTCCACTAAGCCGTTTACCGAAAGAGGATAGTTCACGAAAGCTCCTATGTTGATGGTACACCCTGCGTCCTCACCGCTCTTATCGATTCCAGCTGAAATGAATAACTCTCCCCACTCCCTCTTTTCAAAGCGGAATTTCCTCGCAGCAGTCATAAAAACCACTGCTTCCCTTTCCTTTACCTTGTCAACGTCTTCGAAAGCGTTTTTACAGTAGTCTTTGCTTACAATGATTAGCTTGATTTTTCTGACGTGGGATAATCCTTCAGGGTATAAAGCCGAAGTAAGGGTGAGGTACGTCCTTGGAAGGAGGAACTCGTGGAACTCGAGGTCAGTCGACATTAAAAACTAATTGACCCACTAATAAATTAGTTTTTCATCAAATGTAGTCTCTTAATTCCCTTTAGTTGTCTTTATGGTTGCGTTTTTAAAAAAAAGACAAGCTAACTCGACTTTACGAGGACTTCAGAATAGGGCAAATATACCATACGTGGAACATAAACTACTCTAACTTTTATCCACTGTACCCCGTTATAGATTTCTATTGAGGTAGTGGGAGGTATGTATCCTTTGACCAGTATTACTCCATTATAAGTACCAGAAGTGCTACTCAACACGTAGGTTGTTATGTTGTCTATAATAATCTTTAACGGTGGTTGAGGTAGGACTATCAGTGAATAAGATCCGTTAGTATATATTATATCGCCGGTATAGGCGTTTAAGGTAAACCCGAAGTTAAGCGTGATTCCGGTACCATTTACGACCAGATTATATTTCCCTGGGGAAAAAGGCAGTCCATTATGGTCTATTAACGGAAGTAATGTCACGTTTGAAGTTATGTTAAAAGTATTAAACAAACTCATACTATCGTTTGATAAATAGTATAAATATGCTTTCGCTGGAATTTCATTTGCTAGTATAGTGAGGAAATATGTATCGTTACGGAGTACTAGAACTGCTGTAGCTACTGAGGTGGTGTAACTCGTTGTCTTTACAGTTGTCGAGTTTGTGTAAACCATATGCACGGCGGTGGTGGATGAATTCGTAGTATTCCAAATCAATGTATTTGTTTGACTTCCTGGTAATTTACTTAGCTTACCTCCGTGGTGATTAAGGAATAAAAAGGCTAGGATTATCACTATTACGACGGCTATTATTATGATCAATAACTTTTTGTTCATAGTTGATAGATTTGAGAGAAATAGAGTTAAAAGCGGTTTGGTGTGAAAAAGGGGTCGACTTTTACTGAGGTTTCATTAACTCGTATTCAACCTCTCGTCCTCATTCCCCTTGTCCAGCTCCCCATGCTTAGGAAGAGAAGGATACCGTACTTATCAACCTAGAAATTATAGCAAATTTCTTCCTCCCGTAGAGGTCGCCAACAAATGATAAAATGAGGGAAACGAAAGAACCTACTAAACCTCCTAAAGAAAGTAATTCTCCAATTTCTAAAGCAGACAACCTAAAGAGAGAAGATAAAGTGAAATAATTGTTGAATCGCTACCCATTATCAATCCTGACAATGAGGATGAAAGTATAAGCAAGAATTCTTCTTTTCTCACGCGTATCTATTTAGCTAGACCTTTTTATTGTTAATCTCTAAACCTGCTTGTATATAAGCAGTTTCTAAAAACCTCTACCTAATGCTTAAGTATCTGGTGGAAAAAGTAGAAAATGTGGAAAGCATAAAAATAAAGCCAGAAACTAAGAAGAAGCTCACGGAAATTGCCGGAATGCTTGAGAAAGAGACCGGCAAGAGAGTATCCTATGACGACGTTATAAACTATTTAATTGAGAAGAGGTTTAAGGATAGGAGAACTGCTGAAAAATTATTTGGAATAGCTAAAGGAGTGAATTTATACGAGGAACTCTTAAATGGACGCAAAGAAGACGAAAATAGTTCTTGATTCTGGAGTTATCTTATCTTTTCTTGAAGGAGAATTTCGAGATTATTATGAAAGGATATTGAATGAAGAGATTATACCCTACATCAACACGGTTAATCTTACAGAAGTATATTATGTACTTCGTAGAAAAATAGGAAAAGAAAAGGCAGAAGAGATTATCAAGAGTATAATAAAATCCGGATATTATGAAATAATAGGTGTTAAACCTATAATTTTAAAATATGCTGCAGAATGCAAGTGTGCATATTCAATTTCATTGGCTGACTGTTTTAGTATAGCTACTGCTAAATTCCTTAAGACCAAGGCATTATTTAGGGGAGAAGAAGAGCTTGCAAAGAAAAGCATGGAAGAGGTAAAATTTATTGACTGAGTAGTAGGAAGTAATAAGCTATCGGGATACAGAAATTACAACGTCGTGGATTATGTAAACCTTGAATAATAGTAATAAAGATATAATTAATGCCACATATATCCCTCTTATAAAACCTTCCGGGTTTTCCTAAAGGGAAAGCTAGGGCTTTACGTTTGAACGCTCTATCACAAGCCCTTAATTTCCTATTGAGGATTGGTGTTGATTATGTAGTTTTTGAGGACTTGTTCTTAGTGAAGAAGAGGAAGTTCACTAGGAGTAAGAGCGGTAATAGGAAGGTTTCACGTTTCGCTAAGAGGCAAATGTTAATTCACGGTGTTATTAAAGCACTTAGGTTGGGTTTCAACGTTGTGTTAGTTAATCCTAAGGGTACTACAAATTCTGAGGATCACGACAAGGTGATGAGGGAGAAGGGATTCGACAAGCACACAGCCTCAGCTTACTTATTAACATTAAAAGGATTAGGAATGTTAAATAATATCAAATGGCGTAAAATTCACGGTTTATCTGAAACTGTTGTCAATAACAAATCGATGAGAGGGAATCATAGACCTCCCAAGGTAAAGAGGGAGTCAGTTAACAAGGACTAATAGGTTTAATTCATTAAATTCTTCTTTAATTTTTAAGAAGTCAGAATCTTTAGTCACCAAAGTTAAGCCCTTATTAATAGCCTGAGCGGAAATCAATATGTCGAAACTTCCTATTAGCTTACCCTTATCTTTTAACCTCTTATAAATTCTCGAACCAATTACTGAATCCCTTTTAGTGGGATTCAGGATCTTAAATGCCGATAAGAAATCAAGAATTTTACTTTCTTCAATCTTACCTAATAAAACCTCAAAGACTGTTAGAGAACTCACGTAAAAATCCTCAGCCTTAAAAATAACTTCTCTCACTTTTTCGTTCCCCTTTAAATACTCAATAATCGCTGAGCTTTCTACTAATACTTTCATCGTTTTTCTCCCTCATCTCCTTAATCTTCTTCATTAATTCTTCAGCATCTTCCTTACTGAGTATACCGAAATATCTTTCTAACCTTTTCTTCCTTAAACTTAAGGATTCCTCGATTAACTCTTCAATTACATCACTAAAACTTTTATCACCTTTTATTTCAACTAACTTCTTGTAAACCTCATCCCTTATCATTATCGTCTTCATATATCATATATACATACTATAGGAAAATAAACTTTAATGAATAACAGAGTCAAAGGCATATAACTAAATTATAGTGTAAATAATTAAGTAATAGGAATATTATCAATAAAATAAGAATTTTCTTGGAAGAGATAAAAAGTTGTACCTATATAATAATTATGGTACAACAATTCATAGACGAGAAAGAAAGGCTAAAAATTCGGGGGAGAGAATTATAAAAAAGAAGATAAAGTGCAATTAGTAATTATCTACGGTAAGAGAAAGCTGAAGTTAACGTACCCGCTGTGATTTGAGACGTGATACAATAAGGGATAATCTAAACCTTTTTACCTAGTCTCGTATTTACTAGTATGGTTGAAATCATAACCATCGACGGTTATCCAGTACTGGTTTACGAAAAAGGCGGTGTTAAATATTATTGGCTAGCCGGTTGTCCCCACAAAAAGAGACCGTTAAGTGAAGGGAAAGTGTTGGAAGACAAGATAGAGTGCCCTTTTCACCACGCGGTATTCAGCTTGATCACCGGGGAGGTGGTGAAAGAGCCCCAGTCCAAAACTCCCTGCGTGAACTGCAAATTGATAAAGGTGACTTTCGAGGGAGGGAGAGCAAAATTTGAAGGAGAACCGTTCATCCCTGAACTGCCTGGAAAGAAATAACCTCGTGATCACGCATGGTGAAGAAACTCTCGTTGACTGAGTACTCCGCCAAGATACCTAAACCTGGGAAAAGTGACTATTACGTCGTCGTACTGATATTCAGGGGCGAGGAGACGAAGAACTTCCCTGAGCTGAAAAGGCATTCAATACTAAAGAGGTATTGGTCTAAGGACTTCCTTGAGGCGGTGAGTGAGGCAATGGCGGTTAAGGAATGCGCTAACCTCACCGTAGACGGAAAGCCCCTGCCTAGACAAAATGTCAAAGTAATGTACTACCTTAATCCAGTAGACTTTCTTAAACTTTCCTACCTCGTGTCAACAACTTTTATTCAGGAAAAGATGAATACAGTCCTTGCCTCCCTCAGGAAGGGTGATTTAAGAGGGGCAGAAAGTGTGTTATTAAGAGGTGACGTCTTTTCACTCGCCTTCTCTAACATGGCTAAGGCTGTAAAGAAACATGTGATAATGGTAGACGTAGACACTAAGGATATGGAGTTCTTATCACTTTTAGAAGGAGTCCCGGTGAGGTTTGTAATAGAGACTAAACACGGATATCATCTACATGTTTATATTGAGGACGTTAAAGATAACGAGACCTTGAAAAAGCTCTATTCAATAAACGAAGCTTTTTCGAGGAAGGACTCCTTCAAAAGGCTTTTCGGTGAAAAGTTATTGGTCAAGTGGAAGGAGAGTCTAATAGAAGTTAAAGGGACTAATCCATTAGAATATGTCCCCACGGATGACTACCCGGTTTATGAGCTGGAGAGTAGAGACGTCAGGGAGTTCGTAGAGTTTAGGAGTTAACATGCTACACAAAATAATTTAATCTGTTAACACACCTTTCTAAGCAATGCAAGAGGCTTATGAGGACGTCTGTAGGAGTTTGCCTAAACTTTGTCCCAGGCTAGTTCCCGCTCCTTTATGGAGTTACACCCTAGCGGGGTTTGCTAGGTTAAATCCTTACATAGCTTTGGCTATATGTGATGAATGTGAGGATATCGTGAGGAGGTTAAACTATTTCTGGTTCGGACAAAAAGAAGACCGTTGTGAAGTTTGCGGAGAGGAGGGAAAGGAAGTAGATGAGGATTGGAGATATTATATAGAGGGTAATAAGGGAATAGCGGTGTTGGAAGGTCTTAGGACTCTCTGTGATAAGTGTCATGTAGCAAAACACCAAGGATATGCAGGTATAAAACACCAAGCTAAGGAAGCTCAAATTCACCTTGCTAAGGTGAACGGGGTGGAAGACGTGGAACCGTTGGTAAAGAAGTCCTTTATGATCCACATGAGGCTCAGTGCTATAACGGATTGGGAGTTTAGGTTGGACGCAATTGAAGAACCGTTGAGGTCGATGTTTGAGAAGTTATTAAACACCGCTTATAAGAGGGGTCTCAGGTATGAAGGAGGGTGGTTATTTTATACAAGTAAAAAAGCTTGGGAATTGGAGTTGAGATCGCTGAGGGTCAGTAAGGAAGTAGTGGAAAAGGGAAGTGACCTACTCACTTTGGCCGTTTCCTCCCTAAGCGGAATTAAAGTTCTTGAAAAAGAATTTAAAGTATTCCTTGATATGATCTCGGATAAGCTAAAATTAGCGTCTCTAGTTCAAGATGAGGAATTTTTGACTTACTCCTTAGGCGAGAGTCTGTCTGGTAAGTGGATGGTTTTTGTGCGAAAGGAAATATATCCCCGCTTTTTCTCGGTACTCGTTAACAGTTTGAGTGAGTTGGGTTATACGGCAAAGATTACGAACAGGATTGAAAACGTGGAGTTACCGGTAATAGTCTACATACCTTCAGCTTTTGACTTTGATCTGGTCAGGAAGGTCAAAGATGTGATTAAAAAGATAATGAGAGAGTTTGACGTAGAAAAACCGATCTTCTTTAAACCCGATATATTCTCTGCAAACAACATTTACAGTGGTAGGTCTGATATCAGACCGTATATTTTTGTAGCCTAATGGTCTATAGAGTTAATCAGAGGTGAGATGAGGACTGTATGAGAAGAGTATATACGCTTTGAAAATTAGTGTAAGATTTAACTCCTCGTTATTATACACTTATGAAAATTTATTTGTTAAACCATTGCTAAAATTCAGCCTGAACTCCCCTAGTTGATTACAAAAAGGGGGGGCCTCACCAAGGGGATTGATAGCCCCCTTATATTAAAAACCTCTTTGTCAAAATTTCCTTAATGGCTAGGAGGGTTAAAGCGATCAGAGCAACTGTTTCTATGAAGATCGCCCTCTCAGACTCCCTCCTAGCCCTCGTAAACAACTACGTTAAAGCACTCCGTTTCACCCTATTTTGGTTGGGAGAAAATGTTCCAAACCCGGAAGAGAAGGGAGTGATTTCAACAACCCACTAGGGGTTGTACACGAGGCTAAGAGAAGAGTACTACCTACCTTCAAAGGTTGCTGAGGACTGTTATAGGGATGCCCTCTCAGTGTACAAGGCTTGGTATAATAATCCTAGAAAAGGACGTTTTCCAAGATACTCTTCAGTCTCTTGCCTAAAATGCGGTCAAAGGATGATCGAAGTTTCCCACCGTTGGTTTAAGTGTTCATGTGGTTATGAGAACGATCATGACGTTATCGCAATCATGAATCTTAATGGGAGGGGGTCTCTGACCCTCTCGACCGCCCCTCAAATGAGAGATGTAAACCCGAATCGATGAGTAGAACCCTCGCTGGCGGGGAGCTTCCGGTATAAAAACTTTCCTTAAAAATCGAGCATAGTCCACACTACTTACGCCATGAAACCCGCTTTACTCACTAGCGTTAAACTGCTTATTATAGTACAATTAATTTATCTTTTGATACGTCTATTCCTGCAACTGGGGGCCTCCAATTACACTCACCCTTATGTTTTATTCGGGCTTTTTGCCCAACTTCCGGTCCGAATTGGAGGCGGCCAAGCTCCCCACCGGGCTTTAAGCCCAAGGAAGTCAACGGCCTACACCCCAGTCAGATCTGTATTACCCAGATCTGACTAATATGTTTTATATAAGGAAGTCAGTGTCCTACCCTTTGAAGCTCAGCGAATATCATAGAATCTGATTAGGAGAGTTATCTCACAATAATGATTGTAAGAATCTATAATTTTAGTATTTAAGCTAGGTCTGCTTATGGGGGTCGGACTTTCATTGAGGTTTCATGAATTTGTATTCGACCTCTCGTCCTCATGCCCCTTATTTCTCTCCCCATGCCGTCTACGGGAGCGGTAGTTGAACCACTCCCTTCAAGGACATGAGGAGCCTCATCGAACCCATCCTCCCCCTCACATTGCTCATCGAGTTCACTGTAGGGCTCTCTTCTACATGATAGTATGTAACTACAAAATTTATAAACTTTCACGAGAAGAACTAGGAATGTTGAATAATATCAAATGACATAAAATTCACGGTTTATCAAAAACTGTTGTCAACGGCTAATAATCATATAATGTCCCAATCGTCACGTAGTTAACTCACGATTTCCCATGGTAATACTGGGGTCTTGAAGAGCTTTTTTCTTGTAACCTTTTCTAACGCTATAAAGACCGCCGGTAAAGCCCCGGTAGTCCCAGCTTCTCCGACTCCCCTACTCCTTGAAGGTAAGGAAGAAGGAAAAGTTAGTGTATTCAGTTCCACTTGATAGTCCGCCTCTTTGGCCGTAGGTACTCCGCAATCAGCTATTGAGTAGAATAATGGATTACCGTATTGATCATAAGGCGTCTGTTCCCAAAGGACTTGTGACACTCCTTGAAGGATACCCCCAATTATCTGACCTTCTACCTCTTCTTTTATCAGCTCTCTACCCACGTCTTCTACAGAGTAGTATTTTAGAACTTCTACAAACCCCGTCTCCTTATCTACATCAACTACAGCGATATGTGCTCCCGGAGTGAAAATATCATCAGCCTTGTAAAATACTTCAACCTCTAAACCGTTCAACTCCTTCAAGGCCCTATCTATAGGTATGTTAGCCTTTTGGAGTAACTGTCTACATGCCTCAATTACAGCTGATCCTCCCACTGTACCGCTCCTAGACCCGAAACTCCCGATCCCCTCCTTAACTGTTTCTGTAGTGTTCATAACCACGTCTATTAAGTCCTCTTTTATCCCTAGTGTTTCTGAAGCTAATTTTGCAAAAGTATCTTCGTGCGCCTGACCGTGTGGTCCACTTCCAACAAATACCTTAACCCTACCGTTTTCAATTCTAACCCTAGCCCCTTCACCTGGAGAAAGTCTATCGATATCTGTAAATACTACAATTGAAACACCTTTGTCCTTGTATTTTTCTTTACTCATCTTGTAGTAGATCTCAGCAGTACTTAGTACTGTCATATATCCAGCCGGGTCTATCCTAACTCCCAGAGGTGTAACATATTCCTCCATATCTCCTATGATGTTCCTTTTTCTTATTTCCACTGGGTCCATACCTATTCCCTGGGATAAATCCTCAACTAGCGTCTCATGAATTAAGGCAGCTTCTGGTCTACCTGCTCCCCTATAAGGGCCGGTAGGGGGTAAATTGGTAAATACACCGATAGCTCTAATTGAAGCGAATTTCGTCTTATAAGGACCCGTGACTAGTCTAGCTATAAACTCTGGTGTAGTTGGGTTTATTGTGTAATTATATGCCCCTAAGTCTACGGCTACATAACCTTCAACCCCTAATATCTGCCCGCTCTTTGTTGCGTACATCTTTACTTCTGATAGTACTCCTCTACCAATTGTGGGATTTTTCAGGTGTTCTGATCTGGTTTCTATCCACTTTATTGGTCTGTTTAGTTTCATGGAAGCTATTGCAGCTAACACGTATTCAGCATGTAACGGTACTTTGTTACCGAAGCCACCGCCTACTAAAGTGGAGTAAACCCTGATTTTTTCAGGCTGTAAGTTAAGAGTCTCCCTTAGGTCGCTCCTGATCCTAAACACTGACTGGAAAGAGCCGTAAACGTTAAGGTTTTCACCGTCCCAGTGAACTAATACTCCCTTGGGCTCCATGGGATTGGAAACTATTCTGTTTTGGTAGATCTTTCTACTAACTACTATTTCAGCCTCTTTCTTTGCAGAGAGTTGACCTCCCTCTATGACCTTGTCCACTGAAATGTTTTTCTCCACACCGGGATGTATTTGGTCTTCACTATTCATGGCGGTCTCTACGTCTAATAAAGGTGGAAGTTCTTCATAATCAACAGAGACTTGTTCGGCTATATCTTCTCCGTCATATCTGTCTTCTACTACAAAGGCTAAAACTGGCTGACCTACAAAGTTTACCCTGCTATCCGCCAATAGTGGCATTCTAACAATCTTCCCGCTTTTCATGGTTTCAGGGTCAGCCCTTACGGGTAGGTAAGCCTTTACGTCCTCCCAGGTAAGGGTTAAGAGAGTTTTTTCCGGTTTAGATATGCTTTTTATCACCCCTCTTGCTATAGGGGATCTCACTACGAAAAGGTATAAAGTGTTCTTAGGAGTGAAATCGTCAATATAGACTCCTTCACCTTTAATTTTAGGTAAGTGATCCCTTAACCTCATGATATGGTTAGTGGTTTTAAGATTATAAAGCTTTATATCTAACTTGGTCAATGCCCATATTGTGTATTATGGAAGTAGGTTGAGTTGTTATCAAACCGCTGTTGATATGAAGTAGGACTTTGCACTGAGTATCAATGAGTACTGTGCTTTCTTTCATGTTTTCGGACATTCTATCAAAATTAATTAACTTTATATTTGAATTGTATTATATGGACGAACTTGATATTTTAAGGTCTTTAGACCCTGAAGATTTCGAGGAGTTCGTAGCGGAAAGAGTGCTACCCTTACTTGGTCTAACAGTACAGTCTGTCACAGGCAGCCCTAATGACGCGGGTTGTGATATTATTGCTTTCGATAGCAGGCTTGGAAATAGGTGGTGTGTACAAGTTAAGAGGTACTCTGAAAGTAAGAAGGTAAGTCCAAAAGAGGTTAGGGATGTGGTTCTCGGGATGGAGCACTACAGATGTAACAGAGGGCTTATAGTCACGACATCAGAACTTAGCGGTCCGGCGTTAAAAGAGGCCGAAGACAAGGGAATAGACTATATTAATGGCTCAAGGCTATTAGCGATGATAAGGCAGTATAATATTCCCATATCTTTGACGTCTAAGTTAGTGTCAGACGATAAGAGAACAGATAATAGCAGGAGAACAAGGAAAGAAGAGACGAACGAGGAAGAGGAGAAGGAACCCTCTTCTACAAAGGTAAAAGATGATGGTGTCTTCTTGCCCATCTCGGTGAGCGAAGCCGTGAAAATCGCAAAAGAGAAGCTCTCCCGTTATAAGGAGGTTAAATTGGTTTCAGTGAAAGCCCATTTAAAAAGGCTATATATTTTCAGGGTAAAAGTGAGTTATAAGTTAAAGGGTAGGAGGAGCCAAAGTCTCGTACTGGGTATGGATGGTGACGGAAAAGTATATGAGGAAGTACCAACGCTAGTTAAGAGCATCAGTTGTGAAGTTGAATATGAGACAGATTCTGAGTTCTATCATAATGTGAGGGATAAACTAACGAAGGAGGCTGAGAAGCAAGCACCTCAGGGAGCTACAGACATAGAGGTAAAGATGGAGAGTTATAAGTTAGCGTGGGTCGTTTCATACTATGTGTTGCGATTCACGGTAGGCCTGACCAAGGCGGAAGTAATTGTGGATAGACAAGGTAAGGTGAAGGAGACAATCTTTGACCCGTTGGATGAAAGAAGAGTGGGGGAGTTTTTCGGAGGAAAAGTAGTAAAGCTAGACGGAGAGATAAAAGTGGTTAGGGAATTTGACGATAAGTTCTTGGAGGAACTTACGATTAATGAAGTAGGCGAAACCGTAAAAAGCACGAAGAGGGTTAAACCCGAATATGCGGTGAGCTTAGTCAAGACTTTTTATCACGTCGAGGGAGGGGTAAGTAGATTCAAAGAGGTAAGTGACGGAGTTAAAGTAGACATCCTTTTCAATAACTATCACTACCTAGCTAAGGTGAATAACGAGGGTAAGATTGTTAATAACGTGATAGTGCCAGATGTAAGTGTATACGTGGGCACACAAAAGGGGTATAACAAGAAGAGGAGGTGCTTAATAGTTAGAGACGGAGATGTGATCAAGGTCATCGATGCTAGCGGAGTACTAGAAAGAAAAGAGATACCTAAGGGGATATTCTCCAAGCTGAAGTTCTCGGTAAGTAACGTCATCACGTCCGATTACTCTATAGATACGAATGACCCACTAGAACTAGTGTGAGTAATTTCTGTCAAACACACAAGTGTTGGTGTTTACGTCTATTGAGCGTTCTGTTTTTTTGGATTAGTACGAGACTTTTCTCGCAGTGAGGACATAGGGCTTGTAATGAGACGTATAATGTGTGTACAACTTTTAATGAAATAGTTGAACGACACCCTTCGGTTCTATTAATTACGAACTTACGTCGTTGAGAGAACCGTATTATTAATTAAGTTTTAACCCTTTACCTTTACGCTTATAATTTTCTACGCATCCTTTTATTATATGGACAAAGAAAAAATGGAAGAGTGGATTGAGAGGTTTGAGGAGGCTAGGGAGTTGAGGAGGAAATATGCTGATTGGAACTTTATAAAGTCTCAACCGGTGAGGCTTAGAATAGCTCTCGATTACTATATAGAAACCGGAGACTTGTATAATGCTTCTAGATTAGCTGGTATGACAATGGAGGAGTTTAATGAATTGAGAATAAAGGCGAGGATCCCGAGTATATGATAGCGATTACGGATACGTCGTTTCTAATAGATTGGGTTAAGTATACCAAGCGTGACTTAATCTTCAAGCTTTTCGAATTAATTTACATTCCAGAATCAGTATTTAATGAGGTTAGAAGTGAGACTACACTTTTATGGATTGCCGAGGGATTGGAAAACAATAAGATGGCAATATTTCCTGAAATCTCTGAACTCAGAAATGAAGCACTAAGGCTCGTTCTAGAGACTAGAAGACTACCTATAAGGTCAGTAGATTTCCCAGAAGCTTACTGCGTAGTAGTAGGCAAAGTCCAGAACTATGTAGTGCTTACGGAAAATGGTGGTGCGTTGGCCCTCGTAAATTATTATGACGAGTACAAAGAAGTTAAAGTTATGAGGGCTTTGGAAGTACTAATAGAGTTATACAAGAGAGGGTTTATTCAGGAAATAAAGGGAGAGGTGAAGGATTATAGTAGGCAGACAAATCACTTATTTTCGAATAGAGATTTAAGGAAGTACGGTTTAATATGACATATGAAAATAGACGAGAAAGCATTGGAAGAGTGGATTGAGAGGTTTGAGGAGGCTAGGGAGTTGAGGAGGAAATATGCTGATTGGAACTTTATAAAGTCTCAGCCTGAAAGGATAAAGATAGCGTTAGAATACTATGTTGAGACTGGGGATTATAGGGGAGCTGCACAAATGGCCGAAATGGCGGTCGACGAGTTCGTAAATATCGCCAAGGAAAAGGCTAAAATACCGACAGTAGATTAGCCTTACTCAACCTTGCTTAATCAGTACTTGAATCACTACTTCAGCAAGCGTCTTTTCCATCTTGCCTTAAGTTAACAAATTAACCTAAATCAATTTATATTCTACTCCCCATGGAAGCTGGGCTCGGAGTTATTCAGCTACAAGAACTCTGCTTCATAAATGTGTAAACGGTATAGGAAATATCAAGACCGTCTAAAATTGTCAGGGATGGGGAAAAAGAGTAAGCCCTTTAGTACCGTAATAAATGTACAAAGTCATAAATTGTATCTATGCATACTCTATTGGTATAACGATCTGTGTTTGTGGACTTGAGTTAAATATTTTCTGACCTTATAACTCTCTCTAGGGCGTCAAGTCCTTTCATAGACATGTACTCGACGAGGAGTTCCCTCTCCTCAGGGTTCTCAAAATCTTTGATTCCTGCTGGAATCGGAATAGATGCACCTCCAGATATCGATCTAAGAATTTCGTTAGCCCTAGGAATAGCCCTCATATTAAAGTGACTTGCACCGATAGAGTAATACGGATTAGGTCTCACTATATTAGGTAGTTCCTCAGCGTTCTCGACAGAGGCTGTGAGCACCGCTTCATTTAACGCTAAGTAGATGAGTATTTCACCTATTTTATCTTGCACGTTGATAAAGTTAGAAGTACCAGCCGCTTCGGATATGGCAATGGCCAACCCTGCTAAGAACTTCAACCTCGAATAATGCTGTATTACGAAATGCCATTTGAACCAAGTTCTGAGTCCCAGAGTTCTCCACATAAAGTCCTCGATTAGTTCAGGTTTTTTATAGAATATTATCCTATCCCAAGGGACTAACACGTCTTTGAAAATGAGGATCGCGTCACTCTCGTCAAACCTAGCCGAGATAGGGTACTCAAATTCTCCACCTTCTCTAGGCTGAAATCCTCTTCTAGCTAAGAACTTAACCCCCTTTTGATAAGTAGGTATTGAAAAGTATAACGCATATCTTGTATCCTTATCCCTCCTTATGTTGGGTAAATACCAGAGCATCTCCGCATAAGGTCCAGCGGTGCTTATCATAGCAGCCCCCCTTACTATAACACCTTCAGGTTTTTCTTCCACGACCCCTACTTGTATATACGGGTCTTCCCATTGTGGGGGGGGGGTCTTGATCTACCGTACATGGGGGCTACTATTGCGTGTGTGTAGAATAGGTCGTGTTTAGTAGCTTCTCTGTAGATTTGAATGGCGTTTTCCATGTATTTTGATCCGAAGTATTTGCCGAAGTCTTCTGCGTGTGCGTAGAATACCATGTTCCAGATGTTTAGGTAGTCGGGGCTTCTGCCGAAGAAGCCGCGGTAGTAGTCGTAAATTTTTATTAACCCATCTCTTATCTTAGCTAGGTCTTTTTTGCTCTTAGGTCTTAGGAAGGAGATGCTGATCTCCTCGCCTACGTCGGGGTTGTAGACTCTTAACTCGTTGTTCTCCCAGTGCATGTCGTAGTATTTAGCAACGGTTTTAACCGGTATTCTGAAAGCAGGGTGTTCTGTAACGTCTTCTACCTTCTCTCCTTCGTAATAGACTTCTGGAGTGTGTGCCTTTATGCTTTTTATATAATCTTGACCTTTCCTGATCATTTTACCACCTCTTCAGCTCTTTAGAGAAAATGTCCTCCACTGGAACCCACTCGTTTAACCACGACTCAGGTATTGGTCTGCCCCAAAAGTCGCTCCTATACCTGAACTGATCTTGAGTCCAAACTATGGGTTTCCATTTATCAGGATCCAATACCACGTAATCCTGAGTGAAGAACTCTATCCTATTTTTGTCTAAATCCCTCAAATACACGTAATACCCTTCGGTAACTCCGTGTCTCCCCGGTCCTCTCTCTATACTGTCCCACAAACCTGCTGAGGCTAGTATATCGGCTGCCCTTACAACGTCCCTTATGTCGTGACGTAATAAGTTTCATGGTGGAAACCTGGGAAGTTCTTAGAACTTTTTGATATTGCTATTTCGTGCGAGTCACCCCTTCTGGTGAGCCACACTACTTGTCTCTTTCCTTGTTCATCTAGAAACCACTCAGTCTCATAATAGCCTAATACTTCCTTCATGAACTTTACTTCGGTTTCCAAGTTTCCTACCACAAGGTTCACGTGAGCAAGTCTTACGGGTGAAACTCCTTATATGTAAGAAGAACTTCATTCTAAGGTCACCTACATACTCCATATCGTAATAAAGGTAGAGAGGTATGCCTTGTGGTGTCTCAAATAGCAGTCCATCATCGACCCCCTTTTCCCTATGTTTTGTAAACTTTAGGTTCAGAGAGGATAACAGATCCTTAGCTTTTTCCAATTCTTCAGGCCTTTTAACTCTGATGCCTATATAAGATAACCCCGGGGAGTCGGCTCTCTTTAACACTAAGCTGTGGTGTTGCCCTTCCTCTATACCCCTCAGATAAAGGTATTCTCCGTCTTTTTCAGTGTCCACCAGTCCGAGGAGGTCGACATAGAACTTATACGCCTTTTCTAAGTCCCTAACTCTGATTGCTACATGGGAGATCCTTAAGGTGTCTATCATAATTTGCTACTGCTTTTTATCAAATTTTAATTCGCAATTAAACTTGTTAAAAGGATAAAGTGTTAAGATGGCTTGATTTCATAATGGGGTTAATATTTATAGCGAGTGTGTCCAACAATTTCCTTGTAAGGTGAAGTACGCTTTAACCCACCTCAGTATCGAACTTTTACTCATGTGGGAAGTTCTTATCCATCCTAGCCTCAACTTCAAACTCGACTTATTCAACCAAGTTTCAAAGGTGATGTGTTCATGGTTTAGATAAAGAAATCGTTTAGGTAGAGGATAAAAACTAAAAAACTCTATCAATAAATTTTCAGCTTAATAACGATACGACATATACTCCTTAAATTTAATTGAACTAAACTACGCGTTCAGCAAGAAATAAGTGAACCGTGAAAATAATCATACTTTTAAAATTTTATTAAGAGTATATTATATGCAAAAACCCGGAGATTTAGATTGGATTTTAGGTAAAATGAAGGATAAGGTAAAAGATCGTTTTGAAAAAATTAAAGATGAGGCTAATAGATCTATAGAATATTTAGATAAAAAATTAAAAGGAATAGGAGATAAAACCTATGAAAAACTTAGAGAAACTAAAAATAAAATATCAGAATATATTCCAATATATATTCCAATAGTTGGAGGTGCAGCAATAACAGCATTACCAACTTATGCAAAAGCTCCAATTTTAGCAGGATTACAAATAATAAAATTATATAAAGATACTAAAGGTAAAATATTAGGATATGGATTAATATTAGGTGGTATTACTGCTTTAGGATTGGGTATAATGTTTTTATTTAATCCTATACATTCTTTACCTTCAAATAATGAACATTTACAATATTTAGGATCTCAAAATGGATATGAAGCATTTGTACCAAATGGTCAAACAATAGATTATAATGGACATACAGATTCTGAAGGTGAATTAATATCACTTAATGGAACTACAATACCTAATGTAATATGGGATGGCCAATATGCAGGTACAATAATACAAAATCATAACCAAATAGTTCAATTGAATAATCAATTTGTTGGACAAACTGATCCAATAAATAATCAACCATATGTACCTTTACAAGATTTATATGTAATTAAAGGTCAGGTACCTGTTGAACAAGTAACAATAAATGGACAAACATATTATATAATAGAAGCAAATAGTATAAATCCAGCAGACATTGCAGGATTTTATACATATCAAGGATGGGTAAACAACTTTGTAGAAGCAATGAATACACCAGGAACATATACAGCAGTACTACCAGGAAACTCTCCAGTATATGATTGGGCAAATATAACAGGAACCGTAGCATATGAAACAATAAAATATGAGCAATATGGATTAAATGGTGCTGGACGACATTTATTGGTATTATCTAACGAAACTATAATTCCATACGGGGCATTTGATAACATTGCTGGTTCATCTCTTAACAACTATATTGTTGTACAACAAGTATATAATTCTTCCAGCTAATTTTTAGCATTTTTTAGGATACACTCACAACATAAGGTACCCCATAAGTTACTATAATCCAATCTAGATACATATAACTCGTTCCACCTCCCGAGCCTGCTGAAACAAATAAATAAGGATTTCCATTATAATAATTTGTATAATCTTGTAAGTAACTTATATACAAAGATTGTGAAAGACTATTATATCCTTCTTGATATCCGAAAGTTCCCGGTATAAAATTACTATTTACGTCATCAGAGGTAAATTGTGAATACCCATATAGAGCTACCTGATGATTTACAGGTTGATTAAACGCTGTATTATATGCGTTGATATATGATTGGGTGAATATTGATGCTGGTGGATTTGGAAATATTGGATGTCCTTTCTCTCCACCAAAGCTATATTCTTCCGGAGAAGCAAGTGTAGTACCTAATATGTTTCCATTCATTAAGAAGTATATATTCATATTACCATTTCCTGCCTGGAACCAATTATATAACCAAAATACCCCATATTCAAAATACTGTGGAGTATATTGTCCATCGAATGGAATAAAAGGAAGCCCATTTGATCCCTCATTATATCCTTCTATATTACCATTATTATCTTCCACGAAATATTGATTAGGATTATAAACAGCTATACCAAGAGGCCATCCCGTTCCTGAGTAATAATAATCATAATATCCTGAGGTACATAGATTTGATGAACATGGAATGTTATTATATGAAATAGTTAAAAAATACCCCAATCCTTTTGTACTATTTTTTTGTAATATTCCAACATAATAACCTGAAGAACAACCTGGACCTGGACCTGTACAACCAGATCCTAAAGAAGCCCATCCATATTCATACATAAATATTGAAAAATTAGTTGGTAAATATGTATTACCTCCAACATTTATTCCTATATTTTGATTTCCTATCTTACTATGTGATCCATGAGGACCAAGTACCCAGTTATATGCTGAATCATCGCCATTATAATCACTTACTGTATTAGCAGAGAATGGACCATTACCACTATAACTAACATATGATAATACAACAGCATCTGCAACTGTTGGATATGCACCACTATTTATTGGATATGCACCAATATTCAGTAGAGTTGAAGGTTGAGAATCTTCCCATGGTATTCCAGAAAAATATGCAAATGTCTGTAATCCCAATCCATTTTGTGATTGAGATAATTGAGAAAATGTATTTTGTAAAACATTTGATGTAATTAATGCATATGATCCTTGATTAGTTCCATTATCCATTACTAATCCTTCGAGAGGTCCGTTTGTTTCAACACTTGGAGTAATTCCTGTTCCATTTACATAAATAGTTACATTATTATATGGAGGTAATACATTTTCATATAGGATATTTTGATAGCAAGCAGGAAATCCATAAGAATTGCCACAATTTTCATTATCTTCTATACGATATGTATTGCTTTGATCTGGAGAAGGATAAGCATAAAAGTTAACATATATTGGAAATACATTTAATCCATTATCATACATGACTGCATAATATGGATCGCTAGGATCTAGAGCCTCTGGAGCTCCGCCAATTGTTCCATTTAAATATGGTAATAAACTTTCATTACTAAATCCAACAAATATTGGTAGAAAATTACAACCAAAATTATTACTATTATAAAATGAAGGAATATCTAGTAGATTAATAAAGAAATAATAATTTTCATTACTTTCTCCAGCATACCATGAAGGTAATACATAATATTTACCATTATAATAAATCAAAAATACTACATTATCTCCAATATATGAATTATCATTTTCATTTACACTATTATTTATATAATTACTCAAAGGAGGACCAATTGTAACTAATACATTTTGAAAATCTTCCATAGAATATCCAGGGGCTGATAAAGTTATAACTACATATGTTCCATTGACTATTTCTACATTATTTACTGTATAATTATAATATTGTGTATTTAAATTTGGATAAGAAATTCCTAATAAAGATATTGCTGGAGTTATATTTAAATATTCAGGTTCACTTAAATAGAAATTTTGTATGTTTTGACTATTTGGCGTTTCACATAATATACAAAAATATACAAAACTACCTGCCTGGTATATTACATCACTACTTCCTACAATACCACATTCCTATGTATTTCCATTATATGTATATGCAACATTATTTCCTTCAATAGAATTATTTGATAGACTAATTGTAGTGTTTAATTGAACATTTTCTAATGATTTACATCAAAAGATGTTGAATTAATATTTGTTATAGATTCGGGATATATTTCTAATACATTATTATCATTACTTTCATTAAAAGTATAAGTAGTTATTATATTATAAAATATATTACAATTACTTGGATATATATTACAATTATTTGAGCTTAGATTTTCAACAAATGATGGAACATAATATACATTATATCCATTTTGATAATATATATCTACCATAATTGTTGAATTTATAGTATCCGGACTTGTTTGATTATTTTGATTATTTAGATCCTGTATTGAAATAGAAAATTGAGCAGGATTATTAATATGATAGTATTTAAATATTGAAGTTAAAATAAATACAATTCCTGCAAAAATTATAATAAATATTGGAAGATAATAACCTACAAAATGCTAAGGTATTAGTTTTTCACTTTTAATAGTATAGCCTATTACAATAGTTAATAGTATAGCTATTAGCAGTATTGTTATACCTGCATATAACATAAGATTTTGAATTCCTATGGCAGATTTAATTATAGTCCCTGAGTATACATACGAAAGAAGTATAGTAAAGCCTATATATGTTCCCAATGGAGACCTGGAAGATCCAGCTGTCTTCTGCAGATATGAAAGATATAAAGAAGGCGGTATAATCACCCAAGAAATTCCTATAGAGTCAATTAAAATTAATATCATATAATATAAATTTCTAACAAGTAACCCCAAAATTACTGAAACTATCACTGTAATGGGAATTGAAATTAAAAGAAATGCAAGAACATATTCATAATATATTTTTCTAGGTTTTATTCCTTCTGCAATTAAAAATTCTAGGAGGCCGTTTTGTCTGTCGTCTATGAATAAGGATACTGTAAGAGAAGAGAACATTATTCCGAAGAAAGAAGGACTCATTAATAGCGATATCAATATAAATGGAAGTATAATTTTTATTCTAACTATTTCAGAAATATCGATAATAAGAAAAATAATTGAGGCTATCAAAAAATATATTGTTGTACTATAACTTCTTTTTATCATTCTTTTTAGGAATAGGAACGAAATCATTTCTTCACCTCAAAAGATCTTCTAGGGGATTTCTCATTTCTTTAATTTCATATATATTGATATTCCTTCTCATTAGCTCTTGGATTATAGAATTAACTTCTGACGGATCATTAAGATTTATTACAAAATAGTCTCCTTGATATTCACCCTTAAGGATTTTAGACAAATCTTCTGATGCTCTAATCCCTATTGTATATTCTCTTAATTTTATTTCGTTTATGGGTTTGAATAATGAAATTCTTCCTTTGTCTATAACTATAACATAATTTCCTATTTCTCTAGCTTCATACAGATTGTGGGAAGTATATATTATAATCTTGCTCTTGGATAAAGATACTATCAATTTTCTAATTTCTGAAGCTAAGATAGGGTCTAAATTTTCCGTTGGTTCATCTAAAAGATATATATCATAATCTTTAAGAAATACCTTAGCTAATGACAATTTCTTCTTCTGACCTTGGGATAAACTCGATATTCTCTTATCCAGTATATCTTCCAAATGGAATCTACCTATAACGTTATTCGGATCTCCTCCAATTATTTGAGAGAAAAATTCTAACGATTCCTTTACTGACATTTCTTGAGGTAGAGCAAAAGAATGAGAAAGATACCCTATGTTGCCTTCCTTCTTTATCTTACCTTTAAAAGGTGGAAGAATACCAGCTATCACCCTCAAAGTAGTCGTCTTACCTGCTCCGTTCCTACCAAGAAGTACATAGATTCCATTCTCCTTTATTTCAAAAGATACGTCGTGTAAAACCTCAGTTTTCCCGTATCCTGCACTAACCTCATACAGACCTAACATATTACCACCTTCTTCTTCTAGGGAAGAAGACTAAGGAAAAAACTGAGACTAAAAATCCTATAAAAAATAGTGCAGGCTTTCCTAGAACGAAACTTGATACGATTAAAAATATTCCAATACCTAATAGGGAAAAGCCTATTACTAAATTAGGTTTAATTTTTACAATATATACTAACAATATTATGAGAACTAAGAGAACTAACGGAAAAATAACATAAAAATCTGATGTAATTGACATTTATAACACTTATAGTCCTTCATTTTTTATTTTTTCTCCTAATGATTCAACGGTAAGCTTCTGTCGCGGTACTTTATATCTTCCATCTTAACCCTCCTTCAATTATTTTCTTTATTGTCTGGTAGAGAAGGAAAGTTTTGCCACTTCTTCTCTCCCACCGGTTACTGTAATTACGTAATCCTTGCCTAGAGGTAAGTCCCTTTCTATTATGTCAGGTAATGGTGAAGTAAACCATTCTGCTGTGAAGCTCTTTATTCCTCTTCCATAAGAATGATGATAATTGTAAGTTTAAGTCTTTTTACGACCAGTTTTACGTAATGATTGGTCTCTAAGAGACCAGTTTAATTTCATTAATGCGATTTTAACACTACGAAAATATTGTGCGTCTAAGATAATTTTTATTTTTTACAATTTAATTCTGTTAGCAAAATCTCTCTTTATCAATCTTCTAGGTAGCGGAGTGAACTACTCCCCCATCACCGGTAGACCTAAAATCATATTACAAATATAAATTCAATATTAAACCTCATATTTTTTCTTAATAAATAAAAGAATATATTTTATTATACTCGCAATCAAGAGCGTTAAGAATAATGTGTTAAATAATCAATGTAAATAAAACGGATTCTATCGTACACATCCCATCATTTTCTAATACATTATAATAATATTCCTCTGTCAAGGACTTGTACGATCTGTGTATTTCTCACGGCTTCGATATGATTGTAGTTTCGATCGTTACCGTATCAATTCTTTTTAAACCTCTTGATACTCATAGTATCAATTCTTTTTAAACCTCTTGATACTCATAGTATCAATTCTTTTTAAACCTCTTGATACTCATAGTATCAATGGAAGAAAACATTTGGTGGAGAGGAAAAGATTACATAGAGGATGATATAGATATCAAGAAATGGAACTCTGCTAAGTTTAAGTGGATTCCGAAAGAGATGGACAAGGTCTCTCTTCAACCATTCTCCTTAAACTTTATTGTAGGACCTAGGCAAAGTGGAAAGACCACTCTCATAAAACTTCTTATTAAGAGACTACTAGAGCTAAATCACCACCCCCTCTCAATATTTTACTGTAGTTGTGATCTTGTTTCTGACTACGAGGAACTGTTAAAGAGGATAAGGGAGTATTTAAGGACCAGAAGACAAGAGGGTATAAAATCCTCATTTATTTTCCTAGATGAAGTCACCTTTGTGAAGGACTGGTATAGGGCAGTAAAGTACTTAATTGACTCCGGCGAAGTGTTGAGCGATGTATTTACCATTTCCGGCTCAAGTTCCCTAGCTATCCTGAAACAAAAGGAGAGTTTTCCGGGCAGAAGAGGTAATGGGACTGATGTGGTGCTGTATCCTCTCAGTTTCTCCAACTACGTTAAGGTAATTAATCCCAGAATTGAAATAAAGCCCGGTTGGTATGGTGAAATTGAAGAACTCTTTCAGAGCTACATAAAAATAGGTGGATTACCGCCCTCAATTAACGGTCTATCTCCGCTGAAAACATACATAGATTGGATCATTTACGAGATAAACAAGGTAGGGAGAGATGAAACTCTAGCTAAGCAAATTCTTTCCGCAATTCTTTCTACAACACCAAGTAAGATAAGTTATAATTCCATTGCTAAAGACATAGGAGTAAATCACAGGACTGTAGCTGAATATATAAAACTATTCAACGACATGTTTTTGACCTTAACACTTCATTTCATAGACGTGAACACAGCTTACTTTAACTACAAAAAGCAGATCAAGATACACTTTCTAGACCCATTGTTTTACGATGCAATATCTCTATGGACTGGAGTTAAAAAGCCGGACGAGCCTATAATCGTTGAGGGGGTAGTTGCGTCGCATCTCTCTAGAATTTATAACATAGGGTACACTGAAGTAGGTAAGGAAGAGATAGACGTCGTAACTCTGCCTGAAGTCGTCGGATATGAGGTAAAATATAGGGAGAGGGCAAGGCAGGTTAAAGTTATTGCAGGAAAGATGAAGAAAGTCATTACGTTATCAAAGAACGGGGAAAACGACACAGTTCCGGTTCACTTATTTCTTGCTGAACTGAACGCGTAGTTTAGTTCAATTAAATTTAAGGAGTATAGCTAAAGCAATGGAAGAGAATTCAGTTAGCTCAGTGGTTCTGAAGGAGAACGATAAAGTATTAGGCATAGTAACTGAAAGGGATATAGTAAGGGCTGTAAGTAAGGGTATAAGCCGTGACAGTCTGATTTTCGATATCGCGAGTAAAAATATCATAAAGATTGATTATCACAAAAGTATATATGACGCTTACGATATAATGATAAGGAGTAACATAAGGCATTTAGTGATAGAAAAGGATGGTGAATGTGTAGGAGTAGTATCCATTAAAGAATTGAGTAAACCCTTGTCACTTATGTTAGCTGAAAACATGAGTTATTAAGCGAGAACAAAAAAACACTTTTCCTCTTCTTATTTTTTCCCAGTTTTCCAAATCCTGAACCATCGTAACCGGTGACAATTATCGCCTTTGGGCTTAGAATCTCGTAAACTAGATATCCGTGCAATAATACGTCACGCTTCACTTGACTTCCGTTTGTCCCTATACTTTCATTTCACTCATTTTATGATCAATCATGATCGAGTGTAGGGACTTAGCCCTCAACCACCTACTTAAGGTAGGTGGGTCGTGGGACTCCTTCGAGCCCAACGGCACGGGGCTCACATCTCTGCATTTACTCCCACCCTTTTGGGCATAGCCCACATCGGTGTGAGAGATCATTATCTATCAACGAAAATTCGTTATAAGCAGATAAAAAGATCTCTGTTAACGTGAAAAAGGATTCAGTCCCTTAATCCCTTTCTTTGTAAAGTAAAAGAAAATAATGAAATAAAAGAACTGTTATAATATTCATATTGTGATAATAAAAGGGCGAAGATAAAAACAAAAAAGTTTTAAAATATGTTTTAACAGAAGTAGAAATGGGGGATGAGGGGATGATGAGGAGGGTCTGAATTGATCTATGATAGGTTACCCAGAAGCTGACCTGAACCCCTCATCCCTGATTCATTACTTATCTTTTCAACTATTAAGCTTTTCTTCTCATCCAATTTTGAAAAATTGAACAAAGAATGAGGTTGGATCCTAACGTTAAATCTATAACGTGAGAATAATTGTATAAACTCCCCAGTTTAATAAGAAAAAGTTTGTTTATTTGCGTGCATTCTAACAAGTATTGCAGTAACCTGGAGTTTAGTCTTTTCTAAAAACGCTCTTGCAATCTTCTCATGCTCATCACTCCTTACAATTATGATAAATACGTGTTTCTTGTCCTTAATCTCATTCTCACTCAGGAGAAACATGCTTAATTTAAGGACTTCCTTATCTTCTAAATATGTTGTTCAAGTATTACGGGCTCTCGGACGAAAAGATAAAGATGATATCGGAATTACTGAAGGACGAAAAGGAGTTCTACCTTATTGTCTCTAAAAGTAATGAAACGTTAGATGAATTAACGATTATGATATTATTACACCAGTTAGACTTATGGAATGAAAGTAAGAAAACTTCTATAATCGACTGATTTAATGCTTTTTTCCCTAATTTCTATTTTTTTTTAAGGCAATGTACAGCTTTTCTCTGTTCCTCAGGATGATCCAACTAATTTTATTAATTACAGCAGTTATGGGAATCTTAGGGAGGTAATACCAAGAAGTCGGTATTAGCGAGAAGTTTTTAATTTTAGACGTCTTCATACTGAAAAGATGTCAAACGGAAAAGGACAAATCGAGTTAGCTAAGGAGAAGTTGGTCAAGGCAGTCAACCAAGTTTTGGGCGTGATCAGGAGGAACGGGAGGAGCAAGAAGGTCGAGTTAGCACTAGTCCTCATGACCCTGCTAGGTGGTAGGGCCAGCGTGAAGAATGTTGCCGAGACGTTCGGGTTGGACTACGC
>NZ_JBBHKU010000054.1:0-42951 GCF_037389295.1 Stygiolobus sp. RP850M
GCTGTTGGGTTCAAAGCGAATTAAGGTCCTCAGCACACTCAGCCCAACAGCCCCCATTACTAACACTAGATTTAACTCACTTTTAGCCCCCGTTGCAGTTATTATGAAAAAGACTATAAATTCAACTTTAACTTCTATAAAAAACAAGTATAAAAATGAGATAAGAACATTGGTAAACGAAATACGTTTACTTAATCAGCAAAAACAGAAAGAATTAGAAGGAGTTAATATTAAGATAAAGGAACTAGATGAACTACTTCAAAGTGTTGTTAATCAATTGAATACTATAAAGAGGACGTGTGAGGAGGAATTAAACAAACTTAAACTTGCATATAAGAGAGCACCATATATGGACGAAAAAGTAGATGTTATAGTGCCCTTCCTTCTGGTGAAAGACTACGCAGATAGGGTTTTAGCAATAGGTATTCAAATGTATAAATATAGGAAGAGCTTCTTCGGATTCTTTAAAAAAGAGCCGAATGAGATATCTGAAGACCTCCTTAACTTCAATGATTTTATATCCGTTCTGATTTCTAAATACGGACACAACATTTCCGATAACTTAAGGCAGTTGAAAGCACAAGTAGACAAAGGATTTGAAGAGCTTTATGATGAAGGTTGGAACGTAAGAAAGAGAATAGAAGAGTACTATGTGTTTCTATAAAGAAATTATTCATTTCACTTCAGTTATTACTCCCATCCACTTTCCTTCATCGTAAATCATGTACTGAACTTCTAAGTTTATTTTCTTAGAGCCATGTCTAGTCTTAACCTTTATTGGATAAACGAAATAATAGATATCCCCTTCAATGTCTTTTTTCGCTCTCTCCGGGAACTCTATTTCATAACCGTAAGACTCTGCGATCTCCTCTAACTTAGACGTCAATCTGGTAATAATATCTTTTATATTCTCCCCGTAGATAGGTTCAAGCATCATAGCTCGAAGCTCTTTCTTAAAAGCTAATATGCTTTCTTTGCTCTTTTTTCTCTTCTTTTGTTGTTTACTTCTGTTATTCTCCACAATAATGTTATCATTAGATTAGGGTTAAAAACAGTTTCCCTATTCGTTTAATAACGTCTAACCAGCCAAATTAAGAGGGCTTTAGAAGACAGAAGAAAAGGGGAATAGTAAAAAAGATTACTTATTTTTCCTAAGGCTGAAATATATGAGAGGTATGAAAGATACAAGAATTGCCAAAACCTCTTCAACAGCGAAGAACCCAGAGTGATTAGTTATAGAAGAGGAACTATTAATACTATTAACATTATTAATACTAGATACTGTATTTGAAGGTATAGTATTACTAATATTTAGAGCTGTTAGATTGCCTACTATTTTAGAGTTTATCAATTTAGCGCTGTAAACATTAGTGTTTATGAGCATAATTATAGAGTTAATTGCGGTGAGGTTTTCTACTATAGAATCTATTAACGTTACATTTTCGTCCTTAAATACCGCATTTTGTATATACAGACCGTAGCCTATATTTCCACTAAAGTTCTTTACAAAAGTATAAGGGAAAACTACAAACGTTAGTCCTTCATAAAGGGGACTTATAGTAAGACTCTGATAGCTTAACGTTGAGTTGAAAGGTATAGAATACCCGTTAAAAGAAGAGCCAACAACATATACATCCCACTCACCTGCGACACTATCTGTAGACATTCCACTATTAGGATTATTTCCAGATGGAATTGTGAAATTACCTATCCATTTTCCGTCGGTATAAGTTAACTGGACAGCATTGGATATCTCCAAATTGTTGAATTGGGAGACTAAATATCTAGGAATAAAGATTGCAGTAAACGTTCCGAACTTCACCGGTGTCCCGTTGGGATATAAGATAGTAGCTTTAATTGTAACTGTTTGGTTTTCGAAGGCTACTGAATTAACTGATGCTTTGTACTCTAAGTAACTTGGAGACACGTAAACTTGTGTATATCCTTCACCGTAAGTAGTGTAAGTATCGTTACTATAAACAGCATATGCCTTAACTTCATAATAACCTGGGGAAAGGTTCATAGGTACTGTAACTTGATTTATATAAAATGCGTTATTTCCGAAGGTTATTGAGTTCACGGTGAAATTCCAATACACTTTTCCGTCCTTAATGAAAGATACAGTAACGTTTGGCATTCCTAAGCTTTCCACTGCAACTTCTACAGTTATATTCTCCCCAGGGTAAATCACTGTCGGTTCTTCGAAGGAATTAGGTATTATGATAGGGACTACATAAGAGCCTAGGACTATTTCATCCAATCCAATAGTGTTTACAACCTTTAACACGAGAACTCCTCCCAACTTACTGACGTTAGTATAATTTATATAACCCTCTAGTATTCCAGAATTGTATTTGATAGTTATACCAAGAGCTGAGATATTGATAATAGGAACATTTGTCAGAGACGTTGAACCTATCATCGTTAACTTACCGTTAATCTGATTCTCAGAATATACATTCAATTGGGTATTATTAAAACCAGAAACCAACGTACCGTTAGGATAATCGATCATGACCAACACGGGTATTGCCATAGGTATAGGATACACTGCCAACGGTGGGAATATGAAAACTGCTTGATATCCGTCAATGAAGTATGTAAATCCGGTTAAATCGTTATAACTCGCTATTACTTCGTAAACTCCAGACTGAGGGGCTGAGAACGAACCTACGTAATAAGTTCCATTATATACTAAATGAACAGTATCTATTACAGTAGTTCCGTTAAAAATCTCAGCCGTAAGAGTAGAAGGTAGTGGAGAAACTCCGCTTAATTTTCCTATCACTTTCACTGTTTGTCCAGGTAAATATGTGGTGTTCTGAACTGCCAGAGAAAGTGATGAGTCTGGTACTTTTAATAGCTTTACAAAATATCCCGCGTTAATATATCCTAACCCAGTGACCGGGTTATAAGATGAATTTGCAACGTAAGGAGAGTTATACCCAAAAGTCACATGATGAAGAGCCGGGGTTTCGTTTAGTGCATATATCAATGGATTTATAAAACCGAGTTTACCGTGAACTTCTGAAGCAAGAGCTATTATTCCTGCAACTGTAGGTGTAGCTAATGAAGTACCTCCTACTAATATACTTTCTCCGTGATAATAAGTCACGTTTACTCCAGTATAAGGATTAGCTAGAGCCACTACATCTGGTACCTCTCTGAAACCCTTTAACATTTGGTAGGGAGGAGCAGGGAATATATTGCTAAATCCTCCAGTTGTACTTCCGAGAACACTTTCTCCGCTCCACGCAGTTTGCATACTTTCGTTACCAGATACATAAAGACTGCTACCTCCTACAGCTAAAACGTAAGGAATTGCAGCCGGAACTATTTGGGATCCTAATGGACTTAAGTAAAAATTGTAACCGTTTCCACCTGCATCACCACTAGCGCCTAGAAAAGTTATACCTTCGACTTCTCCCAGCCAATATTCATATACCATCGATTGCAAATACGATAAAGGAAGAAGACCCAATAAGAAGTAAATTTCTGGAATACCGAAGCTCTGTGAGACTACATTTACTTCGTCTTGTTGGTCTATAAAAGCTATTGCCTGAGGTAAGGATATAGACGGGTTTGCTACATAAAGGATTATACCTGCACCCGGTGCCGCCACATGTGCATACTCTACGTCTAGAGAGATCTCTAGCGCCCAACCGCTTTGTATACCATCATTTGGATTGTAAGGACCTATGGGAACTACTTTGAATAAGGGAGGAGGTGATATATTATACTCTTGATCAAACGCTGTTAATTGTTGATAAATATAAGGATCCCCTTCAAAGTCTAAGATACCAATATTAGTCCCACTACCGTTGATACCATGTTTTAACAAATAAGTAATATTGTAAGCTTGCTGTATCTGCTGAGGAGTTACCGTAGAATATGCTACAGCTTGAGTTATATTATACAAGGTATTAGGCTTACTGAAAAGAGCCTCAGTTAAGTTAGTAGCAATAATGATACCTGGTATCGACTTATCCGCGGAGATAAAAGTATACACTTTCTTACCTTCGAAAGTGTAGGTAATGAATTGACCTTTAAACATCTCTTCAACCTCTTTAGCAGGAGCTGAGAAAGAGATAACGTTCCAATTCACAGTAGGTTTAATGCCCTTAGATTCAAGTTCTTGGACTAGTTGATTGATCTGCTGAGAAGGGATAAACAATTTCTCTACTTGGCTCTTGTTTAAAATCATATGCTGTTGAATATAGAGTTGTAACATCTCAAGGTTTTTAGGAGGAATAACTATACTGACGTAAACATTTCCTTGAGGTAATGTAGAGTTAACGGAGGGGGTAAAGAAAGGAAGGGTAGTGATACTAATACCACTTAATACAAGTAAGAGGATTGCTAATGACGACCACATGGTATTATGCAATTTTACTAAATCCTTAAAATCTTTTTCGTAAAGCCTAATAACTTCGCTGTAAATCTACTGAATGAAATGTTGTATAAAGAGCCTGAAGACGGAGAAAAGATCACATTTAATAAAGGTAAATGGATAGTGCCTGATAAACCTATTATACTATACATAGAAGGAGATGGAATAGGACCAGAAATAACGCAAGCCGCTATTAAGGTAATTAACGCTGCTGTTGAAAAAGCCTACGGAAGCAAAAAGGAGATAAAATGGATGGAAGTGTACGCTGGTGAAAAAGCAGAGAAATTAACTGGTAATAGGTTTCCTCAAGAAACCCAAGATATGTTACTAAAATATAGAGTAGTGTTAAAAGGACCCTTAGAGACTCCAATAGGTAAAGGTTGGAAATCTGTAAACGTTGCAATTCGTTTAATGCTAGATCTGTATGCAAATATACGCCCAGTTAAGTACATACCGGGATTAGAAAGCCCTTTGAAAAACCCTGAGAAAGTAAATATGATAATATTCAGAGAAAATACCGACGACTTATACAGAGGTATCGAATACCCATACAATAGTGAGGAGGCAAAGAAAATAAGGAACTTCCTGAAAGAGCAGTTTAAGGTCGAGATCGAAGATGACACAGGTATCGGTGTTAAGGTAATAAGTAAGTTCAAGACACAGAGGATAACCAGGCTTGCCATTAACTATGCAATAACCAACGGGAGGAAAAAGATCACGATAATGCATAAGGGGAATGTAATGAAATACACAGAAGGAGCCTTTAGAGAATGGGCATATGAAGTCGCACTAAAGGAGTACAGAGACTATATTGTCACTGAAGAAGAAATTAACCGGGGAGTAAAATCTGATGGAAAAGTTGTGATAAATGACAGAATTGCAGACAACATGTTCCAACAGATTATAACAAGGCCAGATGAATACGACATAATCCTAGCTCCTAACGTGAATGGAGATTATATTTCAGACGCTGCTGGAGCTTTGATAGGTAACATTGGAATGTTGGGAGGAGCTAATATCGGCGATGACGGCGGAATGTTCGAGGCAATACATGGTACCGCACCGAAATATGCAGGTAAAAACGTAGCTAACCCTACCGGAATAATTAAGGGAGGAGAGCTAATGTTGAGGTTTATGGGTTGGGATAAAGCTGCTGATTTGATCGAGATAAGCATAAATGAGGCAATAAAGAGGAAACAAGTGACTCAAGATTTAGCAAGGTTTATGGAGGTAAAACCGCTAGGTACTAAAGAATTTGCAAATGCTCTAACCGAGATTATAAATCAATTGTAATAAGTTACAGTATTTTTCCTTTGTTTCTTCTCCTTGCATACCCTAACCTAAAGAGACACTGCCAGGTTTTCTTTTGTTAAAAATTGTAACATCTCTTTTAGTAATACATTAAGATAATTTACTCGTTACCTTTATTATACAAACAAGTTCATTCATAACTTAAACTAATCTTGGCATGAAACGTAGGAAATTCGCTCTCTCTCTTTTTCGGTTTTGAAATACCGTACTTGCTTGTATTACGGTTAAAAAAGATCTTTTTTGAATTGTAAAAAATTATGAAATTTGATAATTAGGGAAAGCGTAATACCTGGAAACGACTGAAATTTACTGTAAAACTGGGGGGTAAAACAGATGGTATTTTTCCCATTCATTATGATTAGGTAACACCAATTGAAATATCTGATAACCAAAATAACAAATGAAACATTTGAAATAATACGTGGCGATTAGAGAGACATTAAAAGGCGGTAAAGGCGAGGTGATAAAGAACCCTAAAGTCTTTATTGACCCACTGTCAGTATTTAAGGACATCCCCTTTAGGGAGGACATACTGAAAGAATTGGCGATCGCGGTACGATATTTTGTAAAGAATTCGGTGAAATTTTCAACATTGTTTCTAGGTCTCACCGGTACAGGTAAAACATTTGTCGCAATGTATATGTTCAACGAAATTGAAGAGGTTAAAAAGGAAGATAGTGATTATGAAGGAGTAATTCAGGCTTATGTTAACTGCAGAGAAGTAGGTGGTACTCCTCAAGCCGTTCTCTCAGCGCTTACTGAAAAACTAACTGGTATAGATGTTCCTAAGCACGGGATTAATCTGGGCGAATATATCGAGAGGATTAAAGAAGAACTGCTGAACCGTAAGGCGTTAGTCTATTTAGACGAGGTCGATACTTTGGTGAAAAGAAGAGGAGGTGACATAGTCCTCTATCAATTATTACGTGTTGAAAGTAATATTTCTGTTATAATGATCAGTAACGACATTAACATCAGAGATTACATGGAACCCAGAGTTTTATCTTCCCTGGGACCGACTGTTTTCTTTAAGCCTTACGACGCTGAGCAGTTAAAACACATACTTTCAATATATGCTGAATACGGCCTATTCAAAGGTTCTTATAACGACGAAATATTGTCATATATAGCAGCAATATCAGCAAGGGAACACGGTGATGCGAGAAAAGCTGTTAACTTGTTATTTAGAGCTGCTCAATTAGCCTCTGGCGAGGGAATTATTAGGAAAGACCACGTAGATAGAGCGATAACCGAGTACGAGCAGGAGAGACTCATCGAAGCTATTAAGGCTCTGCCTTTTCACTACAAGTTGGCATTAATGGCTTCAATAAGGGCTGAAGATGTAGTTACTGCCCACAAAGTGTATTCCGACCTAGCTTTAGAATACAAGCAGAAACCTCTTTCGTATAGGAGATTTTCAGACATAATCTCCGAGCTGGATATGTTTGGTATTATAAAAGTTAAGATAGTTAATAGAGGAAGAGCTGGTGGAATTAGGAAGATTATAGAGGTGGCAGATAAAGAGAAGATAATGAAAGCACTTGAAGAGACTATGCAAATGGAATTAGATGACGGTTTGTAAAATCTCTTAGCTTGAGGGAGAAAAAGTTGATCTGGGAGAAAGTAAAACGAATTGAAGAGAGAAAATACGAACTAGAAAATGAGATAGAGGCACTTACCGAGCAACTGAAGTCCTTGCCTACTGGACATCTTGAGGGAAAGGTGATTAAAGGCAAGAAGTATTATTATTTACGGTATTGGGAAGACGGTAAGCTGAAAAGTAAGTATGTGGGAAAAGAGGTAGATGACTTACTAGAGAAATTTAAGATAGCTAGTGAAATTAAAATAAAGCTAGATAAATTAAAAAGAGAGAATGAAAAGTTAGGAAGAGTCCTTGAAAAAATAGTGAAGATAATTGAAGAAGAAAAGATGAATTAAATATGGTTATATCAACAAGTCTTTTATACTAATTATAAAGTATAGTTTACTCGATGTTGTTCCTATATCAAGTAAGTAGTATAACTCAAACATCAACTACTCAAGTAAGTAATATATCTCAAGCATTAACTAATTTAGCAACAGAAACAATAGATGCAATACCATCAATAATACTTTTCGTAATCATAGTTATAATTGGGTATATAGTTGCTGAGATAGTCAGCAACATAGTAGGTAGGGTGATAAGGAAAGAATTCGCTCGCTTTTCCGTAAACTTGGATCCTTCATATATTGAAGGAACAGTAAAGGCATTAATTATAATACTCAGCTTGGCTATTGCCTTATCTATACTTAATCTCGGAGCAGCTACGGTCTATATTTCACTAATAGCTAAGTACTTACCTTACTTGGCTGGAGCAATACTATTACTGACACTTGGAATGAGTTTAGTAAATGTACTATTAGATTACATGGCGAGACAAATGCCCGTACAAGACCAGTTTATAGCCGTTATTTTAAGTGTGTTAAGGTTCGGTCTGTACGCAGTAATAATTACCATAGCTGCTGAGTTAGCTATTTTTGAATGGTTACCGTCTATAAATTCATACCTATTCTATGACATCTTGATCGGTTCTATCGTATTACTCTTTAGCTTTACCATTACCGACAAGGCCTTAGATACTATTGTTAAGACTGATCCTAATGCAAATTATATAGCTACTTACGGAAGATTCCTACTTTACACAATTTTCATATTAATAGCAATAGCAATAATTGTTCAGCCATTTGAATATGTAACGGAGATTTTACAGACTTTATCTTGGGGATTAGCAATAGCGTTTGGAATATTATTAGTGCCGTTAATATACATGTTCGTCAAAAAGATGGTAGCAGAGATAAAATGATGAGAACTCCCCAGACGGATAAGTGAAGACTCCTTTAAGTGCTGATTTTTATACTTCCTTGGAACAATATATCTCATGAAAAAACTTACTCAAGATGAAATAAGGATTTTTTTAGATAATTCTAAAGGTTGGAACTTAAAGGATAATAAGCTAGAAAAAGTCTTCTTATTTAAGGATTTTAGAGAATCAGTACAATTTGTAAATAAGATCCAACTCATAGCTGATGCTATGAATCATCATCCAGATATATGCATATACTATAACAAAGTTATTATCCAACTTACTACCCATGACGTAGATGGTATAACGGATCTTGATGTGGATTTAGCGAAAAAGATAGATGAAATCAAGTAAGTTTGAAGATTATTCCTTCTTTTCCACCAACTCTAGTACCTTTTTACCCTTACCCTTAAGATGTTTTCTTCAATTCGTATATCCCCAGCCAATTAATCTTTATTATTTTGCCAGGTAGGTGCCAGGCAGCTTCGTAAGGGTATTCAGCTATTTCTTCACTATATATGTTATAATACTCATTTAAACCTTTTCTTGACGTGCCCGAGAAATATACTAGGAACTCAATGATAGGGTGGTGTTTATCTAATAACTTAATTTTCACCCATTTCACGTAAGCTTTAACTCTTTCCCCATTTATTGTTATTTTCTCTTCATCAATTAGTTGTTGTAGATTTCTCTTTATGGTGATAATTTCTCTCTTAACTTCATTTTCGTTCAGGGAGACGTAATAACCAAACTTATCTATATAATAAAAAGTCGTAAACTGAGTTACTTTACCGTCTCTGCTAAAGTTGAAAAAACCTGATGCATATATAGGAATTACATTATCGGAGCTCATATTTTACTTTTTAGCCGATCTTCTTTTTCTGCCACTTTCATGCTGTAATAGTGACTCTATAGCTTCTTTCAATTCTTGACAGTTATTAACTTTAGCAAAAACTAAGTTTATGAAACAACACAAGCTTCTCAGTCTCTCAAATGAGGTAAACTTTATTGAGTTCTGTGGTCTCTCTGTAGAGATTGCCAAGAACTTAGCTTGACCAGCTAATGCCTTAAGTACTAACCTTTCACTGGTCAGTAGCTCGGTTGATGTCCATCTCCCCTCACTTGGTTCTGGCAATTTAAGTTCGTTTTGCTGAATACCTTGACAATCTTCATTAAATTCTACTTCTTCTTTTTTGTCCATAAGGTCTACAACTTCTGATTCGTTAGTAGTTTGAGTTCCTAAAAATTTTTCAAAAAGCCCTTTAAGTTCTTGATTATTGTAAGCACAACAGCTCAATTTTCCTAGTTCTTCTAGCATAGAAAAATCTCTCAAGGTAATGTTATTTGTTCCCCGACTAGTTGAGATAGACAAAAGAGTAGGGCCATTTGGTATCATAAGTACTTCAAATCGGAAGTAGTTACTTTCAGCTAGTCTGATAATGTAGGTCTTATTCCCTTCATTTGATAGTTTTCTAAATTCTTCTAATTTTGAAGTCAAAAATGTTTTATCACAAGTAGAAACGAGATAATTAAAACCTCTGATATCTTTCACACACTCCGTTGAACACAACATATATACTAAATCTCGATTTGTAGAATATAAAAATATTTGAGGCTTTAGACTAAAACACTTTTAGTTCATACGCCTGCTAAGAGTAGATTAGCGTTTTTAGTTAATTCATAGTAGTATTTTCTTCCTTTTCTGATATTTACAAGTCCGAATTTCTGCAATAATTCTAAATGATATCTAGCAGTTGAATAATTTATTTTAAGCTCTTTAGATATTTCGTATGCGGTTTTAGGTCCATCTCTCAATACTTCTATTATCCTCTTTCTAGTCTCCCAACCTGGTAGGGCTAATAGCTCATCTACTTTTGTTATGCTCATAGGACCTATCTAGCTTTCCATTATGCTTAAATCTAAGCAGTTTTTTATAGGAATAATTTCATTTTCAGTGAATAAATTCATTATCTAATGGGAAAATACCTGTCTCTATTCATGAACATTACAACTAGAAGAAACAATACCAGTGCAAAGACAGCAAATGAGTAGTACGGTTCTCTAAGTCCTAGTAAGAGTAGAAGAAATATTGAAAAAGGTATAGGAAGAAAAGTCTTATTATTTAGACCGTGGAACAGTGAAAAACCAATAGCAGGTACTAAGAATAGAGGATTGTAGATCGATAGTACAAGTAGGATGAGTAATATCATCAAAAGCAGGATTCTCAATATGTTAATTCTCTGTGTTAGCATAATTATTTGATAATTATCGGTTGAGTATAAATTTATAGCTTATGTAAAACTTCGTGGAAACCTTGTAAATGATCTCTGAAACTGCTGAAAAATCTATTTTTCCTAACTTCATTTAAATTAATCTCTGTGATTATTCTATCCTCTTCAAATAATTTTGCTGTAATAATAATTTCTCCTAAAGGCGATACTACCATTGAACCTCCCCAGAAGAACTCTTCTTCTTGGCTACCGACAGTATTTACAAAGACGCTCCATACACCATTTATGATAGAATGGGCTTTAAGCAAGGCCTCCCATTGCTCCCTGATTGCTATGGTAGAAGAAAGCCTTCTCATAGGTGAGGCAGCTGGAATCATAATTACGTCTGCTCCCATTAGCGCTAGTGCCTCTATTGGTTCGTAGTGCCACGCATCTTCACATATTGTGACACCGAACTTATATCCTTTGTATTCATATATCCTTAAATCAGTCCTAGGATCGCCTGGTTGAAAATACCTTCTTTCTTCAAAAAGCCCGTAGGTGGGTAAATAGAACTTGTAAATATAATCTATTTTTCCCTCGATTATTACGGCAGCACTATTTCTCAAAATACCAGGTCTTACCTCTTTGACCAACCCTGCGATTACACATTTAGAATGTTCTGAGAGCTTATTTACTGCTTTTTCGCTTTCCTTATATACCTCAAATACAAGGTCTCTAAGCACGTAACCCGTAAGCGATAGCTCTGGAAATACTACACAGTCTGCTGACGAGGTTTTAATTATTTCTATGTGTTTTTGAAAGTTATGTGTAACGTCACCTAATTTAGGTCTGATTTGTGCTAACTCTACTCTTAACCCCATTGTCTAGGATATCTCCAATCTGAATTTATAGCCCTTCCGCTCAATCTGAATATCTCAGGAGGAAGTCTTTTGTGTTGAGAAATCTTAACCATTTTGATTATTTTATTAATCGCTGAGATATCGGTATTAGTAATCTTACTTATAGTTTCTTCATCAAGCATTTCCTCAAATTTAAGGTATAGGATCGAGTCTATTGTTTCGTAATCTAATCCTATTTCTCCTTCTGCAGTTTGTCCTTCCCAGAGAGCAGGAGACGGAGGTTTCTTCACTATTTCTTCAGGAATTCCTAAGTGTAGTCCTAGAGCCCTTACTTGGGTTTTATACAAATCACCTATTGGCAATATATCAACTCCTCCGTCACCGTATTTAGTAAAGTATCCTAACATAAGTTCACTTTTATCTCCGGTGCCAACGACTAAGTAATTGTGTTTTTGAGCAAAAGCGTATAGAAGAATCATTCTAACTCTAGCCTTTATATTTCCCGTTACCAACTTATCATCAGTCCCAACAGCTTTACTGAATAATGAAGTTATTTCGTCAATATTAATTACAGAATAGTTTTTCTCAGTAGCGTTTACAAGTTTTAAGATAGAGTAAGCGTGTTGTAAGTCTTGATGTGGGGTAGAGCTAGAAGGCATAAGTAAGAAGTATGCGTTTTTAGTAGCTTTAGAAAGAAGTACAGCCGTTACTGAAGAGTCTATCCCTCCGCTTAATCCTACTATTCCTCCTTCTTTTCCGCTTTCCTTAATATATTCTCTTATTCGTTCAACTAGGTACTCGGTTATCTTGTCAAAATCAATTAAAAGTAACTTTTTCCTTACGTAATCTGGCATCATTTAAAATATATTAGAAGCTGAAGTATTTAGAGTATACGTTGCAAAATAATAATTGTAGTAAACTTGAACCGTAAAAACAGTACTGTTTATACTCTCGTTAAATTGCGGTGCGTATGCGAAGACTAAACCCGTGGAGTTGGGTGGTATTATTCCCGATGAGAAATCCCAGACCATATTTAAGTTATTAGGTATTGAGACTCTAACTAAAGTTATATTCACGGGATAAGGTTTATCATTGTATACTTTAATTAGTAATGCGTCATAAGGAAGTTTTCCTAAAGGATAAACGCCTTCTATTGTTAATGGGTTTGATTGTACGTAATTTATATGAGCATAAACAGCTAGAGAACTTAGTAAGGTTACTAGTAAGAATAAAGGAACTAGGATTTGTCTCTTGAAATTGACTTTTACTGTGGGAATCTTATTATAGTCGATATTGTACAAGGATAGAAAAAGTAAGGGGATCCACATAATGAAGTATTCTGTTAATGTTCTCCATAAGAACCAGCTTATTATTATCGGAAAGACCCATATGCTTTCTCTTATTACTTCAAAGTACCTGCTGTAAAGGTAAATGAGAAATAGGCTTACAGTCCCGAGGCTTATGGTGAAGAACCAAGGTTCTAAGGGATAGAATCCTGAATAAGATATTACGCTAAGGCCTATTTGCCCCACCGGAATTGTAGCAGAATCTGTGGTAATAACGTTTGTAATAAATGATGTGGAATTCCAAATGAGGAATGGTATAGTTAGTATGGAGACCGAGAGAGAGAAAGGTAACAGATATTCCCTTAAGAATCTCTTTTTACTCTCATAAGTCTTCAGCTTATATATTAGGAGAAAAGGTAGAGCAAGCCATGAAAGTTGCGTGAGCATAGTTGCGAGACCTAAAGACGTACCTCCTAGTTTATCTTTTCTTACGTAGGCTATGGCTAGAAAGGTAGTTGGAATTACGACAAAAACACCGTAAAATGGAGGTATGGATACTGCCGTCATAATATAGATGAATATTATAGGTAATAGAGCGAAAGGATCCTCTTTTTTTCTTCCTTCAATATAAATTAAGATTGCCAATATTACATCAAAAACTATGTTTTCTAGGTTAAGAAAATATGGAGGCAGATCAAAGACTCTTAGGAATACATAAAGGGGTATGTAGATTATAAAAGAGAGAGGTGGATAAATGTAAGTGTTAGCTATACCCCCCGCTAAGGTATAAGTAGGACACACCCCTTGAGGGTAGTAAGTTACTGCGTAAGGATCTCTACCTTGAAATAGTGAGTTTAATGCTTCATATACATACTCCATATCGTCCGTTCCAAACGAGTTAACTAAGGTTATACTTATCAGTAGAAAGGTAATACTAGATATAAATGCTACGTAATCGTCTACACTCGTTATCTTTCTGTTAGGATTAAGTAGTTGTGGATTCATTACTAGAATTAGTATAGCTATTAAGAAGAAGAAGGAAAGAGAAATTATTGAGGCTGAAATAGGGTCAGAGAGTACGCTAGCTCTGAAATTTATCACTATGAGTACGTATAAGACCACGGAGGTCAGTATTAAGTATGTTATTCTATGACGGAGAGTATTATCCACATCAATTCAATAACCTTAAGGCTTTAATCGTTTTTCATTATGTTCAATTAATCAATGATTTATCAGTTCTAATACTTTCTTACTTAAATAGTGGAAAAGATTTTCTCTGTTTTTCTCCGTTATCTCATATATTTCCTCTCCTAGCTTTATCGATCTGTGAACCACAGCAAAAAGAGGGATTTCAGAGTCGAGTATTCTCGTTATAAGAGCCTTTAAGCTAGGCACAGAGAGCTCCATAGGTCCTATTTCATCAATCGCTATTAATTGCGGGTTATTAAATATCTCTAGCTCTAGTGATTTTACGAATTCTTCATTTAGAACAACGCTGTATTTACCTATTTTCACACTTCCGTTCTGTTCTGTAGATGCAAGCATAGCTTCTTTTCCTGAAGATATGCTTACTATTTTAAACCCTACTCTATTAGTCCCTTTCCTAATTTCAGGACAATAGAAACCGGTAACGTTAATGTTTTTAGAGCGGAGTTCTTTCACGATTTTCATTAAAATAGTAGTTTTACCTACTCCAGGTCTTCCAGTAATGAATATCTTGTTTTTCATGCTAATTATCGTTTTATTCGAGGTTAAAAAAGGATTGAAAAGTGTATTGGTTAAAGATGAATAGAGTATGAGATTTACTAAAAAGACGAAAAGTGTTAATATGAGGAAGTGAACGTAGTATTATGTCACCAAATAGTCAGCAAGGAGTATATATGTATGTTATTTCACTTAAGTTTTCTAGCAAATGGTGGGAGTTAAGTAAATCTCAGAAGTTGCAGATACTTTCAACAATAGAAGAAACAGAGAAATCTTACCGAGATAAGTTGGGCTCCTTAAAGAGGTATAACTCTCTGAGAGATAATGGAGACTTGATATACTGGGTTGCAGATGTCGAAACTTCTCTCCTAAACGAGTTCAGGTATTCTCTTGCTTCTTCCTCCTCAGGTCTTTTAATCCCCACGTTAACTTTCTTTTCGTATTTCAAGCCTTCTCCGTATACGGGTAATACATCAGTCGAAATCTTAAAGTATTTGAGGCAGGAACCTTTAAGGTATTTCGTAGCCTATCCTATGAAGAAGACGGTAGACTGGTACCTGCTTCCTTTCGAAGAAAGGAAGGAGGTCATGGATGAACATATAAGGGTTGCAAGAACTCATCCTGATAATAAAGGGATAAGGTCATATACTACGTATTCTTTCGGCATAGGCGATTATGAATTCGTAGTAATATATGAGATCCCTGAGTTAGATAAATGGATCAACATAGTTGAAAAGCTGAGAGAAGTCAGAGCTAGGAAGTGGGTTGCTTTTGAGGAGCCCATTATTGTAGGAGAGTTAGGATCTCCTGATATTTTCTTGAAATGAAGAGGAGAGATAACATAGTTTTACCGTCTTCAATTTTTCCTTCTTCAACCATTTTTACGGCTTCGGACAGTTTAACTTCGAAGGGTTCGATCACTTCATAATCCTCAAGTTTTTGTTGAGTTTTTTCCAATTTTGTAGCAATGAAAAGATGCATTATTTCTGTTGTAACTCCGGGTGATACGTAAAACGAAATTAACTTATGGAGTTTCCCAGCTTTGTAACCTATCTCTTCCTCTATTTCTCTTTTAGCTGTCGTTTCAATGTCTTCCCCCCTTTCAATCGTTCCTGCTGGGAGTTCGATTAGCCACTTTCCAATAATAGGTCTGAATTGCTTGATAAGTATTATCGTCTCACTGTCCAGAAATGGGGCTATAACTACGGAACCTCTATGCTTAACGTAAGCCTTCTCAACTGACTTACCGTTAGGTAAATTAAAATTATCTATCTCTACATCAAATTTTTTTGAAGAGTAAATTCTCATTTTGAGTTTATAAGCTGAATTTAGGGTATTTTTGTTTAATCGTCGAGTACATTTTTTCCCAATCTATTTCAGCTAAGATTACTCCTAGTACGATAAAAGTTATGGATGAAATTACAGTAAGCTCTAATGGGCTCAGTCCACTTATTGCACTTACTTGGATTATCCCTAGTATTTCAAGAGGTATTTCTACTCCACTTTTCAGGATTTTGGCTGGTATTGTTACTTTTAACATTCTAACTAATGAAGTTCTCACTACTCCTCCGCCGATATATAGATAATCGTCTAGAGGGAGTCCTGGTAGCATGGCCATGATGAAAAGGGAAAGGATAAAGTATTTAGAACTTATAAATCGCTTGAGCAGAGGTAAGTTCTTATTTTTATTTAAAGGTTTTTCTAGACCTATTCCTAGTGTGTAAGTTAATACTTTGGCTAAACCCGCTCCGAGTCCCGACACAATAATATACAGTATTATTATTAAAAGTGAGGTGTGATAATGTATTATGAAATATGAAGTTATAACTGTATAAGGTGCACCAGCAAAGGGTAAGATATTCGACACAAAACTTATTCCAAAAACTATAACTAAACTCACTACAATGTCATTCATTAAGCACAAGTAATGAACATTTAGTTTTTAATTTTTTCCCAATTTTTTACGCTACTATTAATTGAATTTAATAGAATTTATTATGAACAAGAGTTTTGCAATGATAAAAATATTATTTATTGTTAGAAAAGATTATAAATAGGTATAAATAAAGGTTATTTATAATAATGAGGTGGCAGTAGTGGGATTAAGAGAGGAATTAGAGTCCCGGTTTGGAAGCAACTTTTCTGATAGCATTACAGAGAGATTCTCACACTCGGCCGATATGGGTTTTGTTCCTCAGCTAGTGTGGTCAGGGGATATAAAACTTAACTTAATTCCAGATTACGTTATATACCCAACATCAGTAGAGGACGTTGTAGACCTAGTGAAAATTGCATTAAAGTATAAAGTCCCCATTATTCCTTACGGTAGGGCTACAAATAGATACGGTAACGCTTTACCTGTAGATGGAGGTATTGTAGTAGACTTTGCTAAAATGGATAAAGTAGATGTAGATGAAGTTAATTCGCAGGCAATAAGTGAACCTGGTGCTACTTGGAAGTTAGTCGATTTAGCAGCCCTATCTAAGGGTTTGCAGTTAAGGACTTTCCCTTCATCTTATGATTCCACTGTTGGAGGTGGAATAGCTGGAGATGCCTTAGGAATAGGATCTTATGAATACGGATTCATTTCAGATAACATCTCCTTTGTTGATATGGTAAACCCTAGAGGGGAAGTAGTCAGGCTTGAAGGCCCAAATTTAGCCTTAGCGTCTGGTGCTGAAGGCATTACTGGTATCATAGTAAGAGCAGGTGTCAAGCTTAGGAAGTATGCACCTACTGAAGCTATAGTATTAGCCTTTAATTCCTTTGACGACACTGTAAAAGCGATAGGAGAATTCTACAGGGAGGTAATACCGGCATGGCACGTTCAAGTTAGAGGTCCCTCTATATCTACCAATATAGCTGACAGGTTTAACGCTAAGCTCAGTAGAGGAAAATGGAATATGATCATAATGTATCCGTCTACAAGATCTACTCTAGTTGAGCCAAAAATTTTCAGAATAGCGCAGACATTTAACGCTGAAATTTATGAAGGTGAGTGGACTGGTTGGTGGTCATTTAATCACGGTGTTGTTGCCGCTTTGAGGTCAAAAGGTCTACTAATTCACCAACATGGTCTTATACATTACACTAAGTTAGTGGAATTAGTTAATGAATTAAAAGGATTTTTGGGGGAGTTAGGAAAGTTAGAACCTAATTCTGGGTTTGATTTAGATATAGACTTAGAAAAAAGAGAAGTTTTGTTAGTAAATGCTTTCACTGAAGTATCCTTGAAGAACGAGGACAAAAAGATCATTTACGATTTAGCTAAGAACACTCTAATGATGGATTCATTCATAAAGGTTGGCGGTTCATTGCTATCTGTAGGAATTTTCGCTCATAAGTATGCTAAGAATAGGCTAAGTGCTATGGGCAAGACTTTCCAGCAACTTGGTGTTGATAGATACGAAGTTATAAAGAAGTATAAGGAGGAAATGGATCCTGAAGAACTGTTTAATCCAGGCAAAGTATTAGATCCTAAAAAGAGAGGTAAAGTAGTTCTTGAAATTGTAGGAAAACAACAAGAAGCGTTGATGTTCAGGTTTGGAATAGGATTAGCCAAAGCAATAGTACCTGGAGGAGAGGTACAAGGATTTACAGTTGTCAAGAGGTATCTGGACATATTTGCTGATTATGCTATGCAATGTATAGACTGTGCAATGTGTGTAACAGTATGCCCGCAGTTCAAACTTATTCCACAAACGCCTTATGCACCCAAGGGTATGTTTGGCTTCGTAAAAGGCGCAGTAACGTACTATTACCTTAAAGGAGGAGTTGACATACCAGATGATGCTATAGTCGAGCTTTCAGGATGCCATAAATGTGGTTTATGTGATGGTGTTTGTCCTGCTAAAATACCCATATCTTCGCTCTTGGTGAGGCTTAACAGTATAGTTGCTAAGAAGATGCCAGAAGAGCCACCAGTAGACGTTCCGTTACTTCAAGACCCCGAATTGAGATCCGTAAACGATAACTCAAGTGATATAATACTTTGGATTGGAAAGAATTTAGTGGATAATCCAAACGTTGCAATAACTGTGTTGAGGCTTCTAAAGTTAGTAGGAGCTAAAGCTAAGGTAATAGGGACTACTTACGACAGCGGATTTATGGATTACATAAGCGGTGGTGAAAAGTTAAACGAGAAAATGGAAAAGAACAAGTCAGTGTTAGCATCTGCTTTAGAGGTTATAACTATAACACCAGAGGATTATAGAGTATTCTCTGAAGCTTACAAGGATTATTCTAACATGAACAATATGAGAATGGGATTTGAGGTATCTCCCATTGAGTTAAGGCTACTAAAGTCTCTTCGGATAGATGGGAACGGAGAAGAAATTTATCTTCACGCTGCTTGTTTCGCGACCCCGTATGTGGGAGAAGTAATTAAGAGATTGACAGATCTAAGGTTTAGAGTTAGGAAAGTAGAAGGGTGCTCAGGTGCAATACTGGAGAAAAACTTAGGTAAAAGAGCTGATAAAATGGCTAGGGCTTTAGGTGCAAAGTATCCTATGTTAGTAACGTTATGTCCGCTAGCTTCACTTAAATTCAAAGAAAACGGAATACCAGCAAAAACTTTAGTTGAATTTATAGCCGAAAAAGTAGGGCTAACTACAGTAGTAACATCAGGTACAAAAGCTAAGTTAGAATTATCCGACCCAGAAAAACAAGAATTAAGAAACGCTATCACTACATCGTTATTAAAGAGTCTCTCCAGTAAATCTAGTATTATTGCAGACACAGTCACTTTTACCAGCAGCGGCATAGACGAATATAAGAAGATTATAGAGAATGTGATAGTTGAAGCATTAAGTGATGCTGGAGACGGAATAAAAGTTCATATTAAGAAGTTATTAGAAAATAAAAAAGCTCAAGGTACTACATATGATGATATAGTGAACTATTTATCAGCACTTATTAGAGAGCTTAGTAATATAATTTCCACAATGCAATTAGATCCAATCATAGGCATAGTAATAAATCAAGTTAAGGGACTTACATCAGAGCAGTTCGACGAAGGAGTATTGAGGCAAACTCTGATATTATTAGTGAGAGAGAACGAAAAAGTTATCAAGGAAAGGGCAACAGCACTTACTGCAGATGCGGCCAGTTAAGGTATTCTCATTCTTTTAAGTTATTTCAAACAAATAGCAACTTATGGTCAAAATTTATTTAGGACCAGCTGGAGTTCCATTATCTTCTAAGAAGAGGAGTACCATAGATGGAATAAGAACCGTAAAGGAGTTAGGACTTAATGCTATGGAAGTGGAGTTCGTCCAAGGAGTTAAAATGAAACCAGAGGCAGCGGAGGAAGCAGGAAAAGTAGCGGAGGAGTTAGGAGTGAGACTGTCAGTTCATGCACCTTACTTTATAAATTTGTGTTCTGATGATAAGGAGAAAGTGAAGGCTTCTAAGGCAAGAATACTAGATACCGCTGATAGAGCTGAGAGGATGAAAGCGGATGCAATTGCTATTCATATAGCGTTCTACGGTAAGATGAGTCCAGAAGAATGCTATCAGCAAGTCAAATTCGAATTGGGAGAAGTAGTGGATACAGCAAGGTCTCAAGGCATCAAGAACGTAAAATTCGGGGTAGAAACTATGGCAAAAGAGTCCGCCTTCGGAACAATCGACGAGGTAATATCTATATCCAAGGAAGTCAAGGGAGTTATACCTTATATAGATTGGGCTCACACTTTTGCCAGACAGGGTGGGAAGATAGATTATAGTGAAATTATAGATAGACTTCAAAAAGAACTTAATCTAACTCATATAAATTCGCATTTTGAGTCTCTCGTATTTAGGAACGGTAAGTACGTAGATGAGCATTTACCTATTGATACTGAAGCTCCGCCATTCAGGTCCTTAGCTGAGGAACTTCTTAAGAGGGAGAATTTATCCATTACGTTAATTTGTGAAAGCCCAGAACTAGAGAGAGATGCCTTGAAAATGAAAAAAGTATTAGAAGAGTTAGGTTACAAATTTTCGTGATGGCATATCTTTTCGTATCGGATTACGATAGGACGTTAGCAGATGAAAAAGACGGTTTTGTGATAAGGGAGAATCTAGCGGAGTTCATAAACCATTTCTCATCTAAGTATCCCTTTTTTGTAGTTACCGGAAGAGAAAGAAGGTTCATAAGCAGGCTCGCTCCTACTCTAAAGCCCACGGGTTGGGTTCTGGAGAACGGTGCAATAATACTTTATGGTGAAAAAACTTATATTAACGCACCAAAAAATTGGGCTGAAATCAGAAAAGAAATAATTAAAAGATTAGAAGAGAAGGAGATTAAATATAGTGTAGGAGAGGTAATTGTATATGTTAATAATATTGATAGTTCCTCTCTTGACTTACATCTGGAGGGCGCAAAAGTAGAATGGAATAGAAACGATGCAATGATACTACCTAAGGATGTCGACAAGGGTAGAGGAGTTTTATTTATTAAAAACCTCCTCAACTTTAAAGGCAAGGTCATAGCTTTAGGAGATAGTCAAAATGATATCCCGTTGTTTAGAGTTGCCGATGTAAAAGTCGCCGTAAGTAATGCGTTACCAGAAATTAAGGAGATAGCGGATGTAGTTCTTGATAAACCAAACGGGCAGGGGATAATTGATTTTCTGAGCAAAATTTTATCCGGTGAGATTTTCCTTTAAAAGATAGAGATCGACAGAAAATTTGTGAGATCTTTCTTTGTGCCACGGATAATAAGGCTTTAGATCATATCTTGAGGTGATAACTTCTACAGTATAGTTCTCAGTCTCAGCTATTTTTCTAATTATCTGACTACTTTTAGGGTTAGACTTATGAATGGTGTATACTACTTTACCTATTTCTAGGGCTTTTTTCAAGAATAAGATATCTGCACCTTTGTTAACTACTCCGAATGGCGGGTTCTGAATTACGGTATCTATCTTGCGAGACAATTTTAGATGCGCCACATCAGCTATTATCGGTTCAAAGTCCAACATGTTTTCTCGGAAAAATTCTTTCGCTACGTAAATTGAGTTGTCGTCAATTTCGATGCACAAGCAGTAGGCACCAAGGATAGATGCTCCAGCACAAAGTCTACCGGTACCACAACCTAAATCGGCTACGAGCTTGTTCTTCTTTATATCACCCCTTAAATATGCAGTCCAGAGTAATGTAGATGCGAGGTTAGATGGTGTAAGATATTGTTCTAACTCATAATTAGGATTAGGATGTGGAGGAACTCGTTCTAGAAAAATTTCTAGTTGTTTTTTATTAATTTTAGTGCTTGTAATAGGTTTTTCACCTTGTTAGCCTTTATATCATCATAAAAGTTGTATCTATCTAAGAGTAATGGGTTAATTCCAGCCCTCAAAGCTCCTACGTAGTCTATTTCGTATATGTCTCCTATATGGAAGATGGGGGTTCCGTATTTCTCTTTAGCTATTCTGAAAATTCTCGGGTGGGGCTTCATAATTCCTAGATCACATGATGCGATTATGTCGTCAAGATAATTTATTAGTCCTAAATCATCCACTATCCTATATACGCTACGAGTAGCATTTGTAATCATTATTATTTTATATCCGTCCTTTTTTAGCTCATTAAGAAACGGTTTCACGTCATCAAATAGTTCCCAGTGTCCCGAGAGCAAGGTGAGGTTTTTTAGTTGCTCCAACAAGCATTTTTTAGGTGAGATTTTCAGCTCGTATAATACTTCTCTAAAATTAAGTTCACTTAAACCGCCAAGTACTGGATCTGGAAAATGTTCTCTGCCTAATTGCTTAGATACTGCACGAAAAACTTGTTTCTCCGTCACTTTATATCCTTTCTTAACTAGAAATTCATAGAGCGGTTGATGAAATTTTGGAATAAAACTTACTAACGTTTCTCCCATATCTACAAAAACGACCTTGCTCATTTTCTATCCCGTCCTCTAACTAGGAATTTGGGAGGTTCAATGTCTTCACTTTTACATCTCGGGCATTTACTTGGTTTCTTTGGCTTTTCCAAGTTGAACGTATACCCGCACCTCCTACACTTTGGTAAGTACACTATTAACTTCATATCCTTTCTCTTAAGGGATTTAGCTATATGTAATAAGTGTTCGTATACTAACTTTTCGCTTTCTATTCCTAATCTCTCTTTAATCTCTTTTGCCGTTAACGGTGAATCTGTGTATTTAAGAAGTATTACTATCTTCTCCCTTGTTGTTAAAAAGTCGAAATCGGTAAACATTACTTAACTAATATTGACTAACTGTGAATATATTTCTTCTACTTTCTTTAATATGTCATTAGGTGTATAATCGTTTGCAAGTGCTAAGGTTGACGCACCTCCAGCTCCCACCCCTTCTTTAACGTAACCGCGTTCGTAGACCTTTAGTCCTTCATACTTTGAGGAGGAAAAGTCCAGCATAGACGCTACAACCGAGACTCCCACTTGTTCAGCCAAGTATTTAATGTCTGAAGAAGGATCCTCTACGATCCATCTTGTTGTGGCAATTGTTACATTACTTAACGTCTCTTTACTTAATTCTTTGATTATTGCTGAGGCTGCAGTCATTTGCGTACCACCAGCGAGTATAACTTCCTTCTTAAATCCTATACTCAAACCGGCTACAGCTATCAACATAGGGTCAGACAATTTACTAATCTTTCCTAGAGTATCCGTAGGCAAGTCTCTTAGTGCCTCCATAACTATTTTCCTTTTTAATTCTTTAGGATTTTGGGGAGATGCGGAACTTACCTTATCTAATGCGTCGTATCCTAGCCCCGCTAACACTGCCATAGCCGTGGTTGTTCCTGCAGGGATTGACTCCCCGATAACAAGAAGGTCATAAGACTTTGATAACTCTTCACTTATGATCATACTGTTTTCAAGTATTCTCTGAGCAACCTCTGTCCTTAAAGATCCTTTTCTTATGTCCCCGCCTGGCTCTCCCCCTAAATCAATCACTGGGAGTTTTGGTATTACTCTACTTCCAGCATTCACAACTAATTTAGGTATTTTCAATAATTCAAGTGATGCTCTCGTTATAATTGCTGGTGTTGGAATACCGTCTGGAGTGACTGGTATAGTATTTATGGATTTACACTTACCCAAAATTAAAAACTCTGCATCAGCTGCTGGAGTAAAGTGGGTGAGTTCGGGTGTCGCCCCAGCTACTGTTATCCCCGGTATTAAGCTCATGTCTGTTGTGGCAATTACTAGGACAAATAGCGTTTTTTTCTTCTTAATCTCTTTTAACTTTCCCACTATTTCCTTTATGTATTGCATAATTGATTTTTTGGTGACTTTTCCGAATTTTAATTTGATGGAGAATTTTTGGATGTACTACAGAGGTATTGAGAAAGGCACTAAAGTTACTTACGATGAGTTTATTTTAGATCACTCACTAAAATCAGAGGTATTAAATTCTATAAAGAATATGTATAACCTAATTAGACAAGAAGTTAATAAAAGGTTCGGTATAGGGGAAAACAGATTAAGTGAGGTTATCTGGGAATTGGCAAAGAGGAAGATTATAAAATCTGAATTAATTCAAGAATATTTGGATGTCTTAGAAGCTATTGAAAAAATAGACATGATAGATGATTTTACTATATACACTATGCTTGTTAGAATTATGGAAGATTTAGAAGAATTATATTTTTCAGTAATAAAGTTTAAAACTGACTAATTCACAGAACACATGTTCGAGGGAGAATGTCTGCTCAGTCCAACATCATGATCGAAATAAAGAAACTAAAAAGGGAAAAGAACGCTATTATACTCGGACATAATTACATGGATTATGGTGTTCAGTTAGTCTCGGATTTTACAGGTGACTCTTACGACTTAGCAGTGAAGGCTATGAAAACTAATGCAAAAATGATAGTATTTGCTGGAGTTTATTTTATGGCTGAACAAGCTGCTGCATTGAATCCGGATAAAAAAGTACTATCGCCCGATCCGAATGCTGGTTGTTCGTTGTCAGATTCTCTAGATGTAGATACATTAAAGAAATATAAAGAGATATATCCAGACGCTCCGGTAGTGTTGTATATAAACACGAGTATATACACTAAAGCATTCGCTGACTATATAGTAACTTCCTCTACTGCAGTTAGAGTCGTAAGTAAACTCGACGCTAAGAACATAATTTTCGGTCCAGATGCAAATCTAGCTAACTATGTAGAGCACAAAACCGGTAAGAAATTAATTAAAGTCCCTCCTAACGGAAGATGTATAGTTCATGCAAATTATACCAAGCAGTTAGTATCGATAGCAAGGAAGAAATATCCTAATGCACTTCTTATGGCTCACCCAGAAAGCCCGTTAGAGATTCTTGAGGCAGCTGACTTTGTTGGATCTACTAATCAAATGATAAAATTCGCTAAGGAAAGCCCTAACAAAGAATTCATTGTAGCTACGGAACTGGGAATGATAAATGCATTAAAAATTCAAGTTCCAGATAAGGTATTTTATCCTTTAGTAACCACTGAAGCTTGCGGATGTGCAAGATGCCCTTACATGGCAATGATAACTTTGGAAAAGATTAAGAGATCCCTAGAAGAAGAAGTTTATGAGGTAAAGGTACCTAAGGATGTTGCTGAGAAAGCTAAAGAGGCTTTCGAAAGAACCATTAAGATTCTCGGAGATAATAAATAATATAGTCTATCGCAGATTCTATCTCTTCTAATGTATTGTAGAAATGAGTAGATATTCTTATCCCTTCCCCTCTAGGTGACACGATAATTTTTTTTCTGAGTAAATATTCTGAAGCTTTCCTAGGATTCTTTATCTTGATTACTACTATTCCTGCTTTTTTATTTTCTGGAGTTATAACCTCCAGACCTCTTTCATTAGCTATCTTTATTACGTAGCTAGATAGGTACTGTATTCTTCCAAATATTTCATCTCTGTGTTGGTAAATAATCTCACATGATTTGGCAAGACCTAGATTTGACGCAACATCTATGGTTCCTATCTCGAATCGTCTAGGACCTTTTTCTAGCTCAAACTTTTCTGGGTTAAACTCTAAGAAATTAGATGCACTTTTCCAGCCATAAAACGGTGGATCTTCTAATAGTCCTTCTTTAACATACATGAAGCCTGAACCTTGGGGACTCATTAGCCATTTATACCCACCAGCAACGGCGAAGTCTACATCAAACTTTTTTAAATCTACTTCAGTAGCTCCAGCGCTTTGAATTACATCCAATAATACATATGCTCCTACTTGTTTAGCCTCTTTAACTATTCTACTTACATCGACTTTTACACCCGTGCTAAAACTAACGTGACTTAAGCTAATTAGTTTGGTATTTTTATCTACTCTTGAGAGTATATCATCCTCTATTTTTTCCAGGGATACTTTAGCTATTCTTAGCTCGACTTTCTTATTCTTAACTAACTTAAGAAAAGGATAAACTGTTGCTGGAAATTCAACATTATCTGTAACTACGTTTTCACCTTGCTTAAAGGCTAAACCGTGAGCTATTACATTAATCCCATAGGAAGTGTTAGGTATTAAAGAGATTTCCTCACTTTTTGCATTTACTAGTTTACCTATTTTCTCTCTTATGTGATAAAAGTCGTCGGCTTCCTGTTCGTTAACTGCTATCGTCCCCTTAGTCATAACACTTATCAGATATTTGTTAACTTCGAGGTAGACAGAAAGAGGGGTAGGAGATATGGCAGCGTGATTAAGATATATGTAATGTTGAGTTAAAGGAACTTCATTTCTAAAGTCTTCAATAAAGCCCACTCTTCACTACCTCCTTGATCTCGTTCACTACGTCAGGATCTTCGAGTATGGTAGGATCTACCTCCTTTCCGAGTACGAGATCTCTCAATATTCTTCTTACTACTTTACCGCTTTTAGATTTAGGTAGCCTGTTTACCTCTATAACCTTATCTATTACGTAAATAGGACCTAGAGACTTTCTTGTTTTCTCCCTTATTTTTTCTGGGTCTATATTATTTCCCACCACAAATACGATCATTTTCTCTCCTTTCACTTCATCGGGTACCCCGACGACAGCAACCTCTTTAACCCCGTTTACCTCCATTAGAACATTTTCTACTTCTCCAGTTGTGATTCTATGCCCAGCAATTTTTATCATATCATCGCTTCTACCGACGATCTTCACGTACGGATTATTGATTATTGCAATATCTCCAGTATCATGGTACCCGAATCTCGAGAAATAAGAAGCAAATTTCTCGGAGTTGTTTAGTACACCTATGAACTGAGTGGGGAAAGGTGTTTTACAGATTAAGTAACCAGGTTTATCATAAACCGGTTTTCCTTCGTCATCAACAGTCTCTAGCAGTGCCCCAGGGAATGGTACTCCTGCATAACCGGGTTTAGGTTCTATATTTTCTAGGGAGTACGGAATTCCTACTACATAACCAAGTTCGGTCTGTCCATAAACATCAGTGATCCTCTCTGCAAAAGTTTTAGCATACTCCCATGTTTGATCGTCAAAGATTTCCCCTGCAGTAGCTAAGAATTCAACTCTCGGCAATTTTAAGTCGTATTTTCTCAACGTTCTTAGAAGCGTAGGTGATGTAAATAGGACTTTAGGTCTTAATTCATCGATGATTTTTACTAGCCTATTTTTCGGATAATCTGGGGCTCCCTCCATAAACACGAATGTAGAACCGTGGAGCAGAGTTCCGTACATAATTCTTGAAAAAGTGATCCACCCCATATCGGAAGTAGTTAATACTATATCGCCCTGCTTTAGGTTGAACATTAGGTTAAATACAGTATAATCGCCTACCATCCAGGCTCCATGGGGTAGTATAATGCCTTTGGGCCTACCAGTAGTCCCTGAAGTATACATTACTTTTAACGGTTCATTACTTTCGATTTTCTCAGCTTCGTTGTCTTTATCGCCTTTTTCAACAAGTTCTTTTATCTCTTGAACTTCATTCTTCTCTCTGAAGATCAAATCTCCCTTAATAAATAAGGGGATTTTGTTTCCTCTGCGGACTGTGTAGTTCGCTGTTATTATATAATCAGGCTGAAAATCATCAAGTCTTTTCTTAATAGCCTCTTCTCCTAATCCCGCAAAAATTATCGTGTAAATTCCTCCTACCCACGCCGAAGATAAGACGGATATTATTCCTTGGGGAGTGTTAGGTGTATATATAGCTATCCTAGAGCCTTTTTTAATTCCTTTAGCTCTAAATTCACTGGAGAGCCCCTTAACAGCTCTTTCCAGTTCGTTAAATGTAAGCTCTATTTTTTCTCCGTTTTCGCCGTACCAAACTAATGCAGTCCCAGCATGTGAAATCGCATTTAACGCGATATTGGTTTTACCTCCCACAAACCACCTAGCTACGTATTTCCCCTTAGATACTACTGTACTCCACTTGTCAGACCATTTTAACTTTTCAGCGTATTCTTGCCAATACCAATCTGGCTTTTCGAGAGATTTTTGATAAAGGGTAAAGTAGTCCAACTTTTACTCGATCTTAATTTTAGGTATTTTCCATTTATTATCTTTGAATACTTCATAAGGTATGCTGAAACCATGAGCAAATGCTAGATCTTTTATTGAAATGATTACTTCCACGTCTTTAATTTTGTTCACGCTAGAGATTACTCTTTCTAGACTTTTCTTATCTGCATGGTATTCTGCTATATAATAACCGTTATCGAGCTGCGCAATTGTCAGTAAGCTAGGATCGTTTACAATTCTTTTAGACTTTACGTCGAGTATATAATTTGTATTGCCTAAAGTATACATGAAGCCGTGTAAAACTTCTTTTATGTGTTTGTAGTGGTAATTTCTCCAGTAAGGTATTGCGGGATTCACTTGGATATCTGTCAATAAGTTTACGTCATATTTATCTAATTTTAGAAGTTCTTTTGACGGGATTGATATATATACTTGTTTTCTATTACATACCCATTCCTTATTTTCAAAATCGTAACAGTTTTCATCATTGATAAATCTAAAGCTTTGAACAGAAAGACTTATAGAACATTTCATGTTAAGTTTATCAAAAACTTTTTCATAGGTTTGTTTCATTTCGTCAAATACTTCATAACTTGTATAAAAAACAAGCATAAATGAATCATCTTCAATATCTCCTCTGAAAAGGTTTGCTAAAGGTCCAGTTATCTGTTTTGCCTTTTCGTAAGGTATAGTCGATTTCTCACACCATATGACACCTTTCCATAAGCCCAACTTTTCAGAGTTTATAATGGGAAATACAGTCATCTGATGTTCGTAAAATAAGCTAAGAATCGAATAGTAAACATCATTCACAGGCATCCTGGAAAGAGATGAAATTATATGGGGATTTAATCCCACGAGTCTTATGTATTTTATAAGGTCACTTAGCTTCAACTCTTAGTATTGTTTGTTTGATAAATATATAAAATTTTCTTCAAAATGTATTAAAAGATTAGAAGAAATTTGTTTGTTTTATTTTTCTCTAACCTTAACTATTTTATACCCGCAATAGGGACATTCTGTATATTTTTTCTTAAAAATTCTGCCACAAGCCTCACACTTATATACTACTTTTTTCTTGTTCTTCATCTTAAATCCTAACTTTACGGAGTTAAATTCTATATTAAGATACAATAGTGCGTTTTGTACGCTTAGATCGTCGGTAAATACTACTGAGGGTCTTAATTCGTGTGCTAGCGCAATCACGCTGATATCCGTTTGTGATAATTCACTTTCCTTTATTTGATGTAAAGTCTTTATGACGTAATCCACTGATTCTTTAGAAGGAGATTGTATAATTATTTTTCCTGAATTAATAGATAAATTCAATAAATTTACTGAATTTGAATCTCTTACTTCTTCTATTACGTCAGGTGTTGTATAAACTAAGGGAAATAAATTCTCAAGTCCAGCCAGAAAACCCGCTGTATCGAATATTATCCTTTTCATTACAAGTAACCTAAGTCAATTCTTTTATAGAAACGTAGAATTTTAGCTTTTCTTTCATGTTCGGTAATTATAACCTCCTCATCTTCCCCACTCCTTAAATACCCTACTACTTCACCATCTACTATTATTTTAGCTATTTGAGGGCGTCCTTTATCTTCTAACTTAATAGTGACTTTCTCCTTCATAGGGATAATGATATTATGCATATCTGGAACTACACAGTTCATAAAAGTAATTTCAATACCGTTCACACCTTTATGAAGTAGAGTTCTTGTAGCTGAATAACTCCAAGCCCAGCTTCCTTGAGGAGTAGAAACCAATACACCGTCTCCTTCAAATATGATTTTCTTTTCTCCCATACTGATACTGCCTAGAATAGTCTCAGGGTTATCAAATAATATAGCTACTTCGTTGAATGCCACGGCTCTAGTCTGTTTGGTCCTCAAGTTTAACATCAAATACTCATCTACTATATAATCACCGTTTTTTAGCCTAGTCAAAACATCTTTTACGTTTTCTGGATTTATATCTAATAAGGCTGATCTTCTACCGAACTTGATTCCTATAACTGGGGAGTTTAATTTGACAGCTTTAAGTAGTGTACCATCACCGCCTATTACAACCACAAGATCGTGGTTATTTCCTTCAGTTATTTTAAATCCCATTTCTTCTGCTAATTTCTTAACTTTTTCACTAAATTCAATAGCATCTGGCGAGTTTTTTGTAAGTATTTTGAGTAACATCTACGTTAGTTATGATACTCCTTTAAGATAATAACATTTACCGTGAAGACTTTACTTTCGTTAATTAGCTCGACTTCACCATCATAATTTATTAACCTAACCTTGTAAATCTTTTGTTTTATTCCCTTATATTTTGCACTTATCCAGCTGTTTACTCCGGTCGTCATTATTGTGGTCTTTCCATGAAGTCTTATCGTTACATGTTCTCCAGGCTTGAGTGTGATGGTTGTCTTCTCAGGATTCTCACCTACATATTCAACTGCCGCTATCATAATTTTTCTATAATAGTAGAACCATCCGCGCATTAATAGGATAAATCCTAAAGATAAAGCTAATAAGAGAAGTCCCAGTAACAGATACATATTAATCTCTCATTATAAATCTGTGTAAAGGTTTAAATAGTATAAACAAAATGAAAAAACGGGGATTTAATTTTGGCAGAATTTGACATGGTAGTTATTGGCGGAGGCCCAGTAGGTCTATATGCTACTTTTTATGCAGGATTAAGGGATATGAAGGTTGCTCTTATAGATGCACAAGATGAGTTAGGGGGACAGCTTGTCACTCTATATCCTGAAAAGATGGTTTATGATGTTGGAGGTTTCCCTGGTATATTAGCATACGATTTAGCTCAAAATCTAATCGAACAAGCTAAGATGTTCTCTCCAGAAGTAAGAGTAAAAGAGTGGGCTGACACTCTTCAGAGGGCTAACGATAATATGTGGATAGTAAAGACTGACAAAGGGACGGAATTTAAGACAAAAACAGTGTTAATTGCAGCTGGAATTGGAAAAATAACCCCCACTAGGCTAGGTGCTAAGGGTGAGGTAGAATACGAGAATAAAGGAGTTTATTACACTGTTAGGAGGAAGAAGGACTTTGAGGGTAAGAGAGTACTGATTGTAGGAGGTGGAGACTCGGCGGTTGATTGGGCCTTAACCCTAGCACCTATGGCTAAGTCCGTGACGTTAATTCACAGAAGAGATCAGTTTAGGGCTCACGAAAGGAGCGTAAAGCAGCTATATCAAGTCGCCACAGTTTATACTTGGCACGAGTTAAAGGAAGTTCAAGGCGACGGTAATAAGGTTACTCACGCTGTAATTTTTGACAACAGAACAAAGGAGGAGAAAGTGTTAGATGTAGACGCTGTCATTATTAGCATAGGACACAAAGGAGACTTAGGTAACATGCTAAAGTGGGGACTTAATATGAAAGGAAGGGATATAATAACTAACGCAAAGATGGAAACCAATTTGCCTGGAGTATATGCTGCGGGTGATATCGCGAGCCAAGAAGGTGCACCAAAACTGGCTCTAATTGCAGTTGGTTTCGGACAGGCTGCTATAGCTGTAAGCGTAGCTAAAAAGTACGTGGATCCAAATGCGTCATTATTTGCGGGACATAGCTCTGAGATGGATAAGTTTAAGAAGTAATTTCCTTTTTCTTCCTTTGTTTGTAACTCTACTTTTTTAGCTTTCTTCTTTAATCAATTTTAGTCTTGACAAGCAAAAGGACTACCCCTAAACTGAACGAGATTATAAAAGGAGTCAGAAGTTACTACATAATCGGAGACATTGCACTAGTCTCTCCAAAAGAAGAAGTTAACAAAGAGGAATTAGCTAAAGCGTTGATGAAGATAAACCCTCGTATAAAATCAGTTTTTATTCGTAAGAAAGTCACGGGAGAATTGAGAGTTAATGAACTAGTATTCGCTGGTGGTGAGTACAAGACTACTACTGTTTACAAGGAGAGTGGTCTTAGATTCAAAGTTGATATTTCAAAAGTTTATGTTAACGTGTCTTTATCTTCCGAAAGAGACAAACTCGAAAAAGAAGTAGAGTGTAAAAAGGTATTAGCGGATCTGTTTACAAGTTATGGTGCAATAGCTATACATCTAGCTAGAAAATGCAACTACGTAATTGCTGGAGACTTAAATATCGATGGTCTGTATCTTTTGAAGGAGTCTTTAAACCTCAACAAATTAAAGGGGAACATAGATATGGTGCAATACGACGCTCATTACTTACCCTTTAGGGATAAGAGCGTAGATATAGGAGTTGCTGATAATCCTACTATGATTGAATCCTTTAAGAGCGAAGTGTGTAGAGTATGTAAGGAGGCAATTTTTTACATTTTATGTAAGTCTAAGGACGAAGCTACTCAAAAACTAGGTGAAGCTGATTGGGTAAGAGTTAACGATTATTCTAAGGATCTCTTCATTTTTAAGGGGAGAGTTAGATGTGATAATGAAAAGAGTTAGGTCTGAACCCTGTTGTAATTTCTTAATTATTCTTCTGTCTATGTCTTTCGCAGATTTATCAGCATTTAACATAATTGTACTGTCTGAGATGAAGGTAGATTTCCTGATTATTATTTTATTAGGATTGGTTAGTTGTAACTGACTTGACCCTCTACCCGAAACAATGTCGTATATTCCATTTACGACAATAACGGCATATATATAACTAGTATCCCTCCTAATCTCGTCCTTGACCCTTTCGTCGAGTTGAGAAGCTCCCTTGTCTGCGTTTATTCCTATTATGCAATCTCCCCTAGGGGTTAGAAAGCTATCTTTAGTAACTTCTAAAGTAGTTTTGTGGGTAGCTTTAACGTTATAATGTCCTTTAGCCTTAATTGCGTCAATCATTTTTCTTAGCTAGTATAAATGTATAACCTCTTATTTCTATCAGCTTTGCGTTAGCCTTCTCAGCTATTAATCTAGCAAATTCTCTTCTGTCTTCTACTTCTATTCCTATTTTCACTTTTACTACTTTGTGTTCATCTAGCCTTCGTTTTATTTCTTTAACCACTTCTTCAGTAACTCCTTTCTTTCCTATTCTAACATCGGCGTGGCTAGCTTTAGCCTCCTTTATCAGTCTTTTTAACGGGGTATCTTCTGACCCAACCACAGTATATACATGTTCTAACTATAACTTTATTTTTTATCCTCCTACGCTCTGTTAGTCCCGGAATTAAAGGCACGAAACACTTTCTACAAATTTTTCTCTTATAGATTAATGGAAGCTTAAATCTGAATTTACTTGAATATGTTAATGCCAATCGTACATATCTTCTCGCTAGTTCTATATCTCCTTCTTTTACAATTTGCTCAGCCATGTCAATAAGTTCTAAAGCTCTCTTCCTATGTTCTTTTACTACTTTTATTTTCATCAACATTGATCTTCATTTGTGAGTAAAATTAATCTCATCTTATTGGACTCTTCCCTTGAACTGATACCAAGAGACATCTTATCTCATCCAGCAGTCATAGTAAACGCTAAGAAAAGAGGAAAGGATCCGCATTACATGATCTTAGACAAATCACTTCATTACAGTGCAATGGCTAAGCTTAAGGACAAAGAGAAAAGGGGTAGACCGGACATTGTTCACTTATCGCTGCTGAATTTCTTGTATTTGGAGGACGAGATAAAAGGTGAAGTCTTCGTACACACAATAGACGGGAAAATAATCAGTGTGAGAAATGATACTAGAATACCTAAGAACTACGAAAGGTTCGTGAGCTTAGTGGAACAGTTGCTAAGATATGGTAAAGTTCCGGTAGATTCGGATAAGCCTTTTATGGAGATTACAAGTGAGAGTTTAGGTTCTCTAAAAAAGAAGTATAAGCTAGCAGTCCTTTCTGAAAATGGAGAAAAAGTATCTTTAAAGAAGATTTGCGAGCTAGGTGAAAATTGGTTAATAGGTGTTGGAGCGTTTCCTCATGGAGACTTCTCCGAAGAAGTAAGGGTAAATGCAGATGTTTTTTACTCAATTAGTGATAGAGTTTTAGAAGCACATCAGGTAATATGTAGACTATCATCTGCTTGTCTCTTATTTCTTGGATTCCTTAGAATTTGAAGCATCGAGTATTTTAGCTTTAACTAAGATTATTCCGCCTGGTGTAGGGTTCAAGGATATTACCTCAAATCCATACTCTTCAAGAATCTTCTTAAGGATTATTGAGGCACAAGTAGTAGATTCCAGCCCGAAACCTGTGCCCGTTATTCTAATATCAATTGTTTCACCATTTTGTTTTATTGCAATGTCCTTTACGGGAATAAGTTCTTTAATTTTTTCATAAAGCTCAACTAGATCGGATAGGTTGCTAGCTTTAGTCTTTAGGTAGGATGCTAACTGGATTCCAGTTATCTCACATACCTCTGATGCCTTATTTTTATCATATTCGTAGGCTAGCTTAACTATATTTTCCAAGTACCATACCGTAACTGGGACTATTTCTAAGTCTTTTACGGTCTTGTAGTACTCGACTAAAGAGTTTAAAGTCTCAGAATCTCCTCCCTCTTTTAAGATCTCTAGGATCGCTCTCAGAGCCAAGTTAGTGATAGCATACATTGTATAGCCTTTCTTTTTGACCTCTTGTTCTAACTCCTCTATTAACTCAGCATCTGCAGCTAGGTTCGCCCTTGGCAACTAATTATCACAATAATTTAATTTTAAAAAGTGTGTTAAATAGCTTATCTTTATATAATTTTATTAAGAATGCGGCGTGAATAATGCTATATCCATTAGTACAAACAATATAAGCAAAATTACAAAACCACCTAAATACCAGTTATCGTATTTAAATAGAGCTTTTATCAAATCACTGAAAGAATTAATTTCTACCTCTTCTTTTTTACTCTCAGCCATAAGCGATCCCAATATTACATTTAACTTTTAACTAATAAATTTTAGTTAAATGAAGAGAAGGAAGTCTAATTAACAGTGTTTTAATTTAATAAAGTCTCATTATTGTATAAATATCTCATTTTTAAGTTTTTAATAAACTATTACTAAGTTGTAAGGTCCATTATAAGTGGAAGAAAGATTGTTCATCGTCACTGTTATTATGTCCAGTCCTAAGTCCCTAAATATCTTGTGAAGTTCATCAGATTTCGATTTTTCTTTCATAAGAACTTTTCTATCATTAACTAGAAATGACATATCTTCATTTTCTGCAATTATTATATTTTTGTAGTATAATTTAAGGAAGCTTTTTAGGTCAGTCGTATACTTGAAATGGTAATTGTTTCCGGTAAACTCATAAACATCAACTCTGCTCTTTTCAAAAATCTTTTTGTTTATTATGACACTATCTTTTTCTAGAAATCTAATGAAATTAAATATAGGTAATTTGTCACTATTATTATCAAGGTATACTTCACCTAAAGTTGTGTATCTTAGTTTGAATAGTTTGGAAAGACCCTCTACGTTAGTTGAACCTCCTATTTGAGCTATAAGTAAATTATTTAGTTTATCTATGATTATATCATCAAAATTTAGTAAAGATGGCGGATAATCAGCCATTAGTGGTTCTCGGTTTATTTCCTTTTTTAAAGAATAATATAAAAATTTTATCTCAAACTTACTAGCAGAAATAGATGGAAATCCTATCACTGGAATTTTATCTATTAACGCGTATCTATGTAGCCACATTAATTCTCCTCTTATTTTTTCAGAGAATACCCTAAGCTTAGGTACTTTTCTGTTCTCGTTCTCTGATATAATTACAGTGGGATTAAGAATGAAAAGGTTGCATAAATCTTCCCTGTTCAAAGACAGTATTGAATTCTCTAATTTCTTTTCCTCGACTTTTCCTTCTCCAATTGTAGGTATTGACGTATAAACTAACTCGACTAGTTTTTCCCTTTCTACGATATCACAAACGTCTTTTACCTCTCCTAACTCTTTTAGTTTTTCTAAGAAATTTTCGTATTCTAACTTAGCTCTTACAGGGTTAACAAAGTCTTCCAATCCAAAGTCGAAAGGATTTAATGACACTAGTTCCCATCTTCTAGGGTTAAAAACTAAAAATCTCATTATTGGTGATTATCTTATTAGATAAACGCATATAAAACTAATTCCTATTATTATAGACAGTGATGTTTGCTCATGCTCACTTAATTCGACAAATGAGGGTCTTTGGCGATAATTATGATTTGTTAGCCTATACCCTTGGGGCCAAAAAGGATGATATTATTAAACTTATAACTAGTATGAAAAAGAATCTATATTTAACGCCGATAATTAAATTTGAAGGCTTTTCGCTGTGTAAAGGGTTACATAACAAGAGCAAAATTTTGAGGATTAGCATTAAGGGTAGGAAAGCACTAATCGAAGAGAATGAACTGAAAATTAAGGAGATTAGGAATTACTCAGGAAAACCTGATGAGTACGATCTTGAATTGGATACATGGAACCCTAACTTCAACAAAAGGGCAGATTATATCAGAGTAGAATCTACCGAATTCGATGACAACAGAGGGTTAAAAGAAGGGGATGATACGAGGGTGATAGATGTAAAAGGGTACATAGTAGACTACGGGAAGAGAGACTTTTTTGTAGATTTGATAACACCTGATGAAGAAGTTCTCAATGAACTTGAATATTTTCCTTTTATAAGGGTAGCATATGAGCTTGAAGATCTGGAAGGATTAAGCCTACATTTAGTAGAATTATACGTACCAGAAAGTTATCTGAATTTAGTTATAAAAAGCATTGATTATATGTGTAGAATAACACTATGTGAAAAAGTAATTAGCTTTTCGTCATTAAAGGGAGGCTAAATTATATCGAGATTTATTACTTTAGGTAGTATTCCTCTTTCGGCAGTGAGTTTATAGAAAGTCTCTAAGCCCCTCTTTACGTCCGCTAAAGGTACGTTATATTCTTGAATATCAGCCCATATTGTCTTTCTAATAATTTCTTCTTCTATATTTTCATTATGAGCTTCTCTCATGATTTCGGCATCTTTCTTTATAATTTCGTCCAAATGTTTTTCTGCATAAACTTTACTCTTTAGATAGGCTTCTTTGAACTTTATAGCTATATCCTTACCTAGATCTTTATTCACTACTACCATTCCCATAGGCATGGGAGCGTTTCCGGCAACTTGCTTCCATAGCTCCCACATGCTAGCAATTCTGTGTACTTTGATCCCTAACTTCTCTAAGGCATACATCATTTTCAGTTCATGTACAGCAACTAATACATCTCCTTCTTTACCTAATCCTTTTATCTCATCAAGGACTTTTTTAATTATAACAAGCTTTCTATACTTACCTATAAGCAGCTTGTACAAGGTATATGCTGTTGTATTATGGCCATGCACTATAACTCTGGAATTCTTTAAGTCTTCCAGGGTTAAAGGCGACGTAGATAAAATGGGCATCCCGGTTATCCCGTCTATTGCTGAAGCTACGGCTTCCCCTATCACGTAATAATCTTGCTGAATATAAGGATACATTGCAGCAGATGGTACAGCTACATCTACATCTTTTTTCAAAACCTTCTCGTTAGTATCTTGTACGGTAGTAATCACTTCGAATTCTAAGTTAATCCCCTCCGGCTTTACTTTACCCTCAATTAATGGTATAAATGGGTATAGGTCTCCTGAGTCTGCTAATGGCCCAACTTTTATTGTTACCATGACCAAATTCTTTGCTAGTGTGAATAAAAATGTTTGTTGCGGTAGGTTCTACAAACAAGGCAAAGGTAGAGGCTGTCAAGGAAGCTCTCAGAATTATAGGTATGAAAGCTGAAGTTAAAGCCGTAAAAGTAGATCCGGAAATACCTCCTCAACCAGTTTGCAATCAAACTTTTGTAGGTGCCAAAACTAGGGCTTACAAAGCGTTAAGACACACACATGCTGATATTGGAATAGGAATAGAGGGCGGTGTATTTTATTATGAAAATAGAATGTTGGCCTATGCAGTGGTTTATGCGGCAAGTAAAAAAGGGATAGAGAACTTCGCGTTTTCAGCATCTTTTCCTTTACCTCCCTCAATGACTTCGCTTTTAGTCGAAGGAAAGGAGTTAGGTGAGGTTACAGATATTATATTCTCTACGAAAGAGAGTAAACAGAGTGAAGGGGCAATAGGGTACTTAACTAAAATGCATATAACTCGTAAAGATCTTTACGTTCAACCTGTTGTGATAGCCTTATATCCTTTTTACAACAATGTAGATTAATGGCAAATAAAAAGAGAGTTCTAATACTAGGGGCTGGATTTGCGGGCTTGACTATTGCTCACCGATTGAGGGAAAATATTCCAGATAAAGCTTACATTATAGTTATTTCAGAATCGGATCGAGTTTACGACAATACAATATTTCCAGCTCTGCTTACAGACGATGTAAAAATTGAAAACACGTATTTTCTTGCATCTCAAAAATTACCGCCAAGAGGCATTGAGTTCATTGAAAGTAAGGCCTTAGAAATACGACCAGAATCTAATGAAGTAAAGACAGATAAAGGCACATTTGATTATGACTACTTAGTTGTCGCTCTAGGCGGAGCTTATGAAGAAAACTTCAATAAAATTAAGGGTCATGAAAACGCATTTATGCATCACACACTTGAGGGATTTTTAGGTATAAAAAAGGTTGTAGAAGAAAAAGATGAAATAAACGCATTCGTAGGTAATGCAATGAACAGCCCTATCGAAGGTCCCTCCTATCAAGTTGCCTTTATACTGGAATATCTGGGTAGAAAACTGGGAAAGAGAGTAACAGTATATCTAGGTACACAAAGCCCTAAAGGTATATTCGGGATATTGCCGGTAGATTGGATCCCAAAACAAGTGAATGCGTATGCTGAAAAAAGAGGGATTAAGTTAATAAAAGGAGTTTATGTTAAGGAGATCTCTAGAAACAAAGTTTTGTTAAGTAACGGAAACGAGATAGATTCTAACTTAATTTCCGTTCTTCCTACACTCTCCGCACCCGAAATAGCAAAGAAAGCTGAGTTAACAGACGAATCTGGGTTCATCTCGGTGGAACATCCCACTTTTAGATCTACTAAATTTAGGAATATATTCGCAGTCGGCGATTCTGCAAAAGGTATGATCCCGGCAAAGACCGGAAGAGCGGCTATGATATCAGCTGAAAATGCAGCCGCTACAATAGTAAAGGAGCTTAGTGGTAAAACTCTACCTTATTATGCACAAGGAGTCATATGTATGATGCATGCAGGAGATTATTCAGGGATGTTGATATTCGATGTAAATAAATATGTTAAGAAAATAGACTTTAGGTGGGGCTCGATGTACAAATATCTCAAGAAGTTATATTCTGCAATGTTAATATCGTCTGCATTCAGTGTACCATACCACATGGCGTTACCATATTACAATTAATTTTTTGAAATCAATAAAATACATCTCCCTTAACTAGCTTTGAAAAGAGGATACCAAGTTCAGGCAGTTTTACAGTATCATGCTCATTAGGTCTAGGAACCGTTGATAAGTAAACACCGTAGTCTTCATGTTTTCCGTCCTTAGGTTCTCCATAAGGTGAGAATATTATGAAATCCTGAACTCTATTTATTATCTCTTTAACGAAGCCGTCAATCTCTTTATAGATCTCACACTTATCTATACTCCCGTTATTTATTAAGAACCTGTCTAGAGCTGTAACATCTGCTATTACTGGGTTTTCATCTATGTTTTTAAATATAGCTTCTTTAACTTTGTTTAGTTCGTCCTTTATGGGTACAGTCTTGTCATAAGGTAATTTAACCTCTCCATAGGTAGGATTAGTTATAGGTATATTAATTGGAACTGCCTTAGTAATCTTGATTAACTTCAAATCAGGGAGAGAAGATAGAAAACCGCTTTCGTTGATATCATCTGTCATTTCTAAAATGCTAAGCCATGCAGGAGTAGGGTGGTTGTTCTTGTTCTTATTAGCCACTACTCCCCTGAAAGTACTACTGAAGAGCATCAACAAAGTTCTAGGATTACATTTCATAAAACTTGAATAACTCAATCCATCAATTCCTAAAAGCAACGGTTTCATATTATTCACCTAACAATGCCTTAATTCTTGTCTCTATCTCTTCTCTAGGAACTGCTCCCAACAATTCATCTACTGGTTCTCCGTTCTTGAAGAATATAACTGTAGGTAAGCTCATTACTCCATATCTGGCTGAGATATCTGGATTCTCATCGCTGTTAACTTTTCCAAAACCTACTTGTGGGTAATCGTGGGCTAGCTCTTCAATTATAGGTGCTAATATAAGGCAAGGAGCGCACCACTCAGCCCAAAAGTCTACAACAGCAACCTTATGTGAGTTTATGAAAGAGTCAAAGTTACTGGAATCAAGATGTGCTACTGGCTCTCTCCTCTGCTCTTCTTTTTTAGAAGCTACTTTAGCTAGCTTTTTAGCTTTTTCCTCCAAAAGCTTTTGTAACTCAGGATCATTTTCCTCGTTCATAACTATCCAGATAGTGTTTTCCTCGCACTTTAAAAAGTTTATTTTGTTTAATTTCTAAAAATGATGTTATGGTTGAAACTATCATAGTAGGTGGAGGAATTGTAGGTGCCGTCGTTGCTGATAAGCTTCAAGATATGAACAAAGATGTAAAGATTATAGAAAAAGAACGTAAAGTTAAACAGCTTAACTCAAACCGAAGCGTATGGTCTATTATACCACCATTATGCGGAGACTTAATGGAAAAGTGCTTATCTTCAATAGATTATTATGTCCAGCTATCACATAAGTACGGTGTTATATACAAGGAAATGAGTGTTATATCAGATAAACAGATAGGAAGAGAAATTTCGATGAACAAATTGAGAGAGATAGAACCCGATATTACTGTACCTGAGAGTACAAAAATGTACATCTACGAAAGGGCTCTTTATTTAGATGGAGAGAAACTTTTAGAAAAGGTAACGAAAAGTGTTATGATAAATGAGGAAGTGATCGGATACGAGATTAAGGATAACAAGATAACGAAATTACACCTTTCGTCAGGAGAGAATATTTCGGTGAACGGGAACGTTATTTTCTCTACCGGTTATCTCACTATAAAACTTTTTGATATCAAAGATCTCGAGGTTTATAAGGGTCATTTGATCTCGAGTTCTTCTTCCTTCACTTTAAATAATATCTTGTTTTACAAAGGTAAGATATTCTTAAAGAGAAGAGGTTCAGAAGTTATTATCAGTTCGGATGCAGAGAAAACCACAGATAATAAGATAAACTATGAGAAAGTAAATGATGCGGTGAATACAGTTAACTCCATCTATCCATTGGGTCATCGGATTTTAGTTAGCGTAGGTTTCAGGACAGCTTCGAGCAGCAAAAAGTACGTTATTGAAAAAATTGCTGAAAACGCGCTAGTTATTACTGGATTTAGATTTGGGTTTGCAATGGCTCCCTTTATTGTGGACGAGGCTTTAGGTCTTCTAAAGAGTGGGTCGTCATGAGAGTAAACTTCTTAATATCTACAAAAGATCCTGTAGGAATTACGATTAAAAAACTAGGGTATAGGTTTGATGAAATAGAAGATGATGTGATAGATTTCAAGTACGACAAGGGAGACGTTATTGTTATATTTTCACGTCATGAGAGCTCGTCTAAGACTCCTTCATTAACTGTTCATTACCCTGGAAATCCGGGGTCTAATGCTTTTGGAGGAGAACCTTTTAAACTAGGGATAGCCTTTCCTAAATTATTATCCTCAATTTTTAGAGAGATATTAACTTTACCCGTGGATATCCAAAAGGCTATTGAAGCTACTCATCATGGCCCCACGTATCAGACTCATCCGGTGATCTTTGTGGAGATAGGTAGCGATATAAACTACTGGCAAAACGAGAACCTTGTAAAAATGATGGTTGAGGCTACCTTGAGAGGTGTAGACAAGTTCGATCAAACCGTATGTGAAGAGATCATTGCGGGAGTAGGAGGGACTCACTATACACCTTATTTTTCGAAGATAAGTACGTCTAAATGTATAGGGCATGTTGTATCCAAATATTACTTAAATGAGATAAACCAAGAGGTTGTGAGGCAAGTTATCATGAATTCCGTTGAGAAAGTAGATAAAATAATATTCGATAACGTTAATTCTTCTATTAAGAATAAAATTATAGAGTATATAAAATGGATCAACAGTAATATAAAATTAGAGTCTAGATAAGATTTCAGTTGTTAAAATAGGAGTTCCGATACAGATTATCTTGCAGTTTTTTGCATTCTCGTCATTGCATTTGACTATACTTATACTTGCATTTGGTAGTGAGATTCCCCAAGAACCAATGTCGTCTAAATCTATAAGATATGAGAGAAAAGCCCTAATCGGGTCGTAATGACTAACGGCGATAATTGTTCCTTCCTCTTTCTTAATAGTATCTTCTACGAAGCTAACTATCCTCTTCATCAAGATCTCCCATGGCTCTAATCCTTTAGCCGAGATTTCTCTCTTGTAAACTTTTACTCTCCAGTTATTGATTTCGTCAATTCTAAAGTTATTCAATTCGCCTAATTCCCTCTCTCTTAATCTATCATCTATGATTGGCACTAGTCCTAACTCCTCTCCTATTATCGATGCAGTTTGGTAAGCCCTTAGTATAGGACTACTATAAAGTCTCGTTACTGTTGGGATTTTCCTTAACTCTTTAGCGGTCTCTTTAGCCTGTTGTCTACCTTCGTCAGTCAACGGGTATTTATTTATATCGTCAGAAAGAATTCTTTGAACGTTTGAGACTGATTGGGCATGTCGAATAAACACTATAACAACCATGTTAAAGAGCTTTTACACGCTGATTATAAAAAATTGTTTTTGAATAATTGAGTGTGGAGATAGTGTCGTCATTAAGTTACAAATTCTGGGATTAACCTTCTCTCCCACAAGACTAGGGCTATGGAGTACATCATGCTACGAATGCTCCTATTTACTGCCTTCGTTGCTCTCTTGAATCTAATTAGCCTGTCCCTTAAT
>NZ_JBBHKU010000055.1:0-45671 GCF_037389295.1 Stygiolobus sp. RP850M
AAGTATATAATCCTTCCAACTAATTTTTTAACAATTTTTAGGATACACTCGCAACGTAAGCAACTCCATAAGTTACTATAACCCAATCTAAATACATAAATCCAGAAAGGGCAAGGGTTCCCTTCCACTAGTTCTCGCCATTGGTTCAGGAGGTCATATTAGGTGGGTAGTAGACATGTGGCTTAGAGAACCATTTTAAAGAGTAGGGATTATCATACCCTCTTAACTCCCCATTCTGTAAAGTACCGGAGTCCCTCTTTATTAACCATCTTAAAGATTATCCCTAACTGCACTTCATCGGTTCCCTCCCCTATTCTTCCTAATCTTACATCTCTGTAAGCCCTCTCGCTTTTAGTCCCTTTAGCATAACCCATTCCACCCATGATTTGTACAGCTTTATCCACAATTTCAGTCGCAATTCTTGTTGACAAATACTTCAACACCGCAATTTTTCCTTCGTCCTTGAAAACGTCCTTAGTCTCGGCTACAGACTTTAACAACGTATTGAGGGAAGTTATCTGAGCTACACTTTCTGCCAAATACCACTGTATACCTTGCTTTTCCACGAGTTTGGTTCCAAACAGTTCCCTACTCTTTGCCCACTCGAGAGCTTCCTCTAAAGCTCCCTCAGCTAAACCCAGAGCTATGGCTGAGATCGCAACCCTTCCCACTAGAAGGGCGTACTTGACTACCTCCCAGCCCTTGTTAACTTCACCTACGATATTGTCAGCTTCACAGTTGTTGAACTCAACTTCAGCCGTACCAGTGCCTCTATTTCCCATCACTTCTATCTTATTCACCTTTACACATTCCCCTTTTCGTACTAGAAAAGTAGTTATAGACTTAAGGCCATTTTCTCCGGTCTTTGCTGTAACGAGATATACATCGGCATAAAGACCTTGGGTAGTCCATATCTTCTTCCCGTTGATCACCCACTTTCCGTTAACTTTCTCTGCCCTAGTATTAATTGAAGCTACATCACTTCCCCCCTGAGGTTCACTGAGGGCAAACCCCCCTATTAACTCGCCTTTGGAAAGCATCTCCACAGTGTATTTATCTCCCTCATAAACTCTCAGTGGTTCTGTTACCAGTTCGCCCTGAGCGTCTTGTATGAGAGCTACGGAACCGCTAACCTTAGCAATTTCCTTCAAGATCAACGCTGTGTCAAGTAGGCTAAGCCCTTCGCTCATAGGTGCTAAAAACCCCATTTCCCCCATTTTTCTTACTAACTCTCTGGGGTACCAGTCCTCTTTGTCAATTTTTACTGCCAAGGGCTCTACATGTTTTTTCACGAATTCCCTTATGGAGTCCAAGATCAGTTCGCTCATATGTTATCTTTTGAAATAATTGTTAATAAATAAATGTGCAAAGTAAAATATATATGAGAATTTATGTAATATAATTTTATGGACGCTAAGTTTTACGGTCTAGAGAAAGTGATCAAAGAATGGGAGGAAGCTAAAAAGGACCCTGAGAAATTTTGGGCGGAAAAAGCGAAGCTGATAACATGGTTCAAGAGACCTGATAAGATTATTGAAGGTCATCCACCTTTCGAAAAGTGGTACGTAAACGGGTTGTTGAATATATCTTATAACGCCGTTGATAGACATTTACCAGAAAAGGGAGAGAAGGTAGCATTCTATTGGGTTAATGAGAGGCTTGAGAGTAAGGCAATATCCTACAGAGACCTATACTGTGAAGTGAACAAGGCAGCTTACGTATTGAAGGAGTTGGGAGTGAAAAAGGGTGACACGGTCTCGCTCTTAATGCCGAGCATCCCAGAAGCTTTATACTTCTCTTTAGCCGTTCACCGATTAGGTGCTACTCTAGTCATACATTACGTAGGGTTAAGTCCTGAGACACTATCCTATAGGCTTAACGATTGTGACTCGAAAGTAATGGTAGTAGCTAGTAAGGGCTTCAGGAACGGGAACGAAATAAGGATAAAAGACTTCGTCGATAAACTACTTAACGAGTATAAGACTCCGGTAGAGAAGGTTCTGGTCGTGAAGCGAGGCTATGATGACTTTAACGTAAACAAGATGGACATAATATACGAGGAGGTTAAACCCAGAGGTAAGGTGGAAGTTGAGCCAGTAGCCGTAGAATCTAACGAAGTCGCCACGATATATTACACATCAGGGACAACAGGCAGACCGAAAGGTCTAACTCACACCAACGGCGGTTACGTGGTGGCATTAAACACAGCGTTCAAATCGATTTTTAACCCAAAACAGAACGACGTGTGGTGGACGATTTCAGAGCTTGGTTGGCCAGTATGGCCTATGGCAAACGTATACGTGATTCCGGTCATGGGATTAACAGGAGTGCTCTTCGAGGGGTTTATCGGTTATAAACCCGACATATTCTCAAGAGTTGTCGAGAGATTCGGAGTATCGTTGGTCTGGTCGTCAACAACGACGTTATATACATTGAAGAGCTTAGGAGAGGAGTCGGTAAAATTAGGGGACATATCTACTTTAAGAATGATACTCAACACTGGAGAACCATTAAATGTTGGGGCGTGGATGTGGTTGAGAGAACACATTCCTAATGTGTATATAGCAGGTGCGTATTGGATGACGGAACACCTCTACCCAGTCGCGGCTACTCCTTTCGGAATAGCCGAGATTCCCTATAAGCCTGGTTCCGCGGGGACTAAGTTCCCAGGGTCAGAATACGTAGTAGTAGACGATGAGGGTAAACCTCTACCCCCTCAGAGTAAGGGCTATATCGTGTTGAAACCGTGTAGCCCGGCCTTGGCAAAGATGCATAAAGATCATAACGGTGAAAGAGTAGTTAAGACTTATTGGTCTAGGTTTCAAGGTTATTTCTACACCGGTGATTACGGATATGTGGACAAAGACGGTTACTTGTACGTGTTAGGTAGGGCAGATGACGTAATAACAGCAGGGGAAAGAATAGGGACTATGGAGGTAGAGAGTGTGGTAGTCACACACCCGGCAATAGCTGAGGCTGCAGCAGTTGGTTACAAGAAAGACGGAGGCGAAGGGATATTAGTAGTAGCAGTACCTAAGAAGGGTGTGTCTGAGAGCCAAGAACTGGAAAACATGATCAAGGAGTACTTAAGGAACAGCGGTTATATTGTTGATAGAGTAGTATTTGTTAGGCGTCTACCTAAGACTAAGAGCGGTAAGATAATGAGGAGACTGCTGAGGGCTCTAGTCAGGGGAGAAGAAATAGGTGATGTATCTACGTTAGATGACCCCTCAATAATAGAGGAGTTGAGAAAAGCATTGGGGCAATAGATTTCCACTTTCACGCCCCAGTAAAGGAGTTCCTCAGATATCTCGGTGAGTATGCTGAACCTGCACTAAGATATTTCAACGCTAAGGTCGAGATAAAAGACCTAAAGGTTATTTTAGATGAAGTTGAAACATTAGGCATTGAAAGAGTCGTTATATTGCCTATAGACTCTACCACTTTCATGGGAAGAAGGATTCCAAATGAATTAGTCGCAGGGATTAGAGATGCACGAGTGATAAAGTTCATCTCAGTAGATCCCCTGAAGCCAAATTCGGTAGAGGAACTCGAAAAGGCGATAAAGGAAGTAGAACCTCAAGGTGTCAAATTCCACCCTCAGTTACAAGGCTTTCATCCCTTAGACGAGAGGGCTATGAAGCTATACTCGGTTGTCGAAAGATACAACCTAATCGCTGTATTTCATACGGGCACTTCAGGCATAGAGGCTGGCGTAAGATCGAACATAAGGCTCGATTACGGTAGGCCGATATATTTCGATGAGATTGCGGTGATGTATCCGGACTTGAAAATGGTTTTAGCCCACTTCGGCTGGCCGTGGACTGAAGAGGCCATTGCTGTTTCACTACACAAACCCAACGTCTATTTAGACTTATCCGGTTGGGAACCAAAGTACATTCCTAGAGTTTTGTGGGATAACGCCAAAAGGCTAGCTGACAAGCTCATCTTCGGTTCTGACTTCCCCCTTATCAGCCCGAAGAGGTGGTTGAAGGAGTTTGACGCTATACCTATCGACGGTGAGATAAAAAAGAAGATACTGAAGGACAACGCAGAGCGTTTGATAAAATGATTACTCTGGAGGGATTTCCTTGTATATCTCCGACAGTTCAATACCCTGTTTTTTCCTTATCTCTTTGGATATTAAGTAAGTCACTGTCCCGGTCATGGGTGGTACTATTATCGTAGCTAAGTCAAAGGCTGTATTACCTTGGAATATTATGCTTCCGAAGGAGCTATTCAGTAATCCGTAAAGCACTGTTAGTACTACTACGAGAGACAACGTGAAAACCGATAGAAGAGACGTAATAAGAATTTTCCTGTCGGATTTTCCGTATTTTATCGAAGCTATTGCCACGATTAAGTAGTTCCAAATTACGAACCAAAGGCCGTCAACTGCAAAGCTAACGGAGTAACTCAGATATACCTCCAAGAAGTTGAAAAGCATTGAAAGGGTTAGAGTGAATATAAGCGAGTATATAGGTATACCTCTCCTGACCTCGGCAAAGAATGAGGGAAGTAACCTGTCGAAGGCCATTGAAAAAAGTATCCTTGATGATGCTCCCACATTTATCATCGCGTATAGCACGTACCAACTTAGGGCTGAGATCGCTAAGAATACCACAATATACGGGACGTTCAAAAACGCGTATACGGCAAAGGAGAGAATGGACGAAGTGGACATTGGTAGGCTCCACCCATTAAGTACGTAATTAATATAGTTTTGCTTACCGAATCCTCTCTCGATCCCTATCACTAACAATAACGCGAACAACGTTGCTACAGCGTATGAGATAAGATAACCCGATATGAAACTCTTTTTAATTCTCTTTATCTCACCTGCAAAGAACGCTGGAGCGTTAGTGAAGGCAAACATGGAAAGAACGAATATTGAGGAAAGAGACAACGTTTGTAAGTTTACGTACGGTGAAGTGAAGACCGGTTGGTCGTTAACTGTGAACAGACCTACTACCATAAAAACCGTACCGGCAATTTGAAGCAAAGTGAGATAACGGAACGCCCTAACGTATAGTCTTTCTGATAACGAGAGGGAAAAAACAGCGAAGATGACTAATGTAGTGACTGCGAAAAGCTCTAAGGGAGAAGAAGTTATTCCCTCCCCAAGACTGATTAGACCTCTAACACCTAGTACGTACCCTAGTGACTGTAGACCAGGGGTAATTACCATAACGACCTCTAGTAAGGCCAATACTGGGAAACCCATAGTAAAAGCCATGATGAGTGACATACCTAGAACACTACCGATGAACGGTCCCATAGCCCTAGATACGAATATGTAGTCCCCTCCACTTCTGGGGATCAACATTGTTAAGAGGTAGTAATTAATGACGACCGGTACCATCAATAATGAGCCTATGATCACAGCTAATGTCCAACTGGCTTCGGGTAAGAAGGCCGCTATGAAGAGTGGATAGGCTACGCCTGCTGCAGGACCCAGAAAGGAGAAATTAAGGGCGAAAGCGTCAAAAGCATTGAACTCCTTAACGAAACCGGTGGACTCACGGAGGAATTTCATATTCGTGAGAACAACGGCCTTATTTAAAAAGTTATATACAAAAAGAAGGACATGATTCTACACTGGGAAAGCACATCAGAGTTCTTAACTAGCTAGTATGATTACAACACGTTTGTCAAGGAAAACATTGAAACTTTAAAAATGTTTAGGCAAGAAGCGTAAGGTGTGGTTTAACGTTTTCTCCCTTTTGGATTACTGTGTATATAGGGGAATAACGACCTGAGTTCTAATATAGTATCATCCGACAAGAATATATATAACATGTTATCAGTTCAGGGTTTCGATTTCGGCGGGTTCGTACACTGTATGAGGACTTCGATCGGCGATAGGTATATAGCGGACGCGTTGAGTTTCCTCTTCGCGATTAAGAATCATTATGACATATCTCAGTTCGCCTTGACTTCAAAGGGGGTGATCTACGAAGGTGATACGAGCGGTGTCTTCGTAGGTTCGTGCGAACACTTCAACGGGTACGTTAACCACTTCGGACAAGGTGTAGTTCTGAGCACAGCAGTCAAGGTCTGGGAGTACATACACGGTGACAACCAAGTAAAATTTGATGAGGTCGAAAAGGAATTCCTGAACGCGTTCCTGAACAAGAAGATTTAAAACTAATTCTACGCTTTTTCTCGCCAAGCTATACATTTCTTTAATCTACTTACTGAAAAGACGCTAGCATCATACTAACTCCGGGCCATGGTACGTCGTAATAAATCACCTTACCCAAAGTAGGTCTTACTATACCTAACATAACGTACAGTGGCTTCAGGTCACCCTCCGGTGAAGAGTTCTTAAACTCCTTCGGGAAAAGTTGTTGTATTTTGACTATTTCCTCAAACCTACCCTCTTCGATTAAGTCCTGAAGTATATGGTCGAATATGAAGAATGTGTCCCTGCCGACCTTGAGGGAATATAAGTCTAGCCTATGGGTTGGCGAACTTGTAGCTATGACTAATGGTTTTCTACCAGTTTCTCTTAGTACTTCACCTATCTTAACACCTAAACGATAGTGTTCTTCAGGTGAACGGTTGCTAATGGATATAGTTACACACTTAATACCTCCCTCCGGGAACATATAATATAACGGGATCCAGCCGCCGTGATCAAGCCCCCACTGGTAGTCCTTTCTGAGAAAAGTTGAAAGCTTCTCCGCCACCTCAACATCATTAGGCATTTCATAGCAGTAGCGGTAAAGTTCCTCAGGGAACCCGTAATAGTCCTGAATACATTTAAGCTTCTCTCCGGCTTCTATTAAGTTGTCTTCACCCCAGTTCATAAAGTGGGGAGACAAGACTACGACCAGATCAGGCTCATATTCTCTCCTTATTTTCTCTCCTAATTCCCTCAGTTCTTTCTTCCAAGGCAAGTCCTCTATTAGGATAGTAGGAGAGCCGTGACTTACCAGTAGCCCTAACACTACTGAATATCGTAATGTGAAGTTAAAACCATTACCTTACTTTACGGTAACTGAAAATTCTTGTTATATCTCTGAAACTCTTTTCTACTGTTCAGTTAATTTTATTTAGTCAATAAAATTGGAAAAACAGGAATAAAAAGAAAGATTTAATAATATTGATAACATCTGAGAAAATATGAGAGTCGGTATAATAGGAGTAGGTTGGTACGGCTTCACTCCATCGACTCCCGAGCTCTCCTTCAGGGAGATGGTATTTGAGGCGGCTTTAAGGGCTTATGAAGACGCTCATGTAAACCCAAGAAGAGACGTGGACACATTTGTGTCGTGCCAGGAGGACTTCTGGGAAGGGATAAGCATTTCTGGTGAGTTCGCTCCAGACCCTATCGGAGGTACTCTTAGGCCCGTAATGACAGTACCTGGGGACTCGGTTCAGGCAATAATGCACGCTGTTATGCACATTGAATCAGGTATATCTAAGGTAACTGTAGTGGAGTCACACGCAAAACCCAGCGATATTATAACAATGGAAAAGATAATGGAGTTCGCCTACGACCCGTTGTACGGTAGAATAGGTGCAAGGAACTTCCATTTCTTGGCGGGACTAGACGCTGTGAAGTTCATGGAAAGGACTAAAGCGACCAAAGAAGACCTAGCTGAAGTAGTTGTAAAGAACAAAAGAAACGGGTTGAAAAACCCGAGAGGGTCATATTCATCATCTTTGAGCATAGAAGAAGTAGTCAAGCAGCCTTACGTAGTTTACCCCCTAACAAGCCTCGACATATCCCCATTTACAGATGCAGCCGTAGTAATCGTATTAGCTAACGAGGAAGTCGCTAGAAAATACACAGACGATCCCATATGGATAACCGGTGTAGGTGTAGGTTACGATTCAACTATGGAGTTATCCGATCTCGGAAGGTCTACATACCTCAGGTTGGCTGCTGACAAAGCGTTCAAAATCGCGAGACTACATAGGCTGGAAAACGTAGCTTTTTTTGTCGATGACACTTACAGCTACAAAGAGTTACAACACTTAGAGGCATTAAAGGTTCAAGACCCCGTGAAAAAGTTAAGGGAAGGAGAACTCTATGCGGACGGAAAAACACCGGTAAACCCTCTCGGAGGGCATCTGTCAGAAGGAAGACCGTTGGACGCCAGTGGTCTGGCACTTCTACTGGACGCTGTGGAATTTATGAGGAGAGGTGAGTTCGACAAAGCAGTTGTAGCTTCGTGGAGAGGAGTCCCGAGCTTTACGGGAGGGGTAGCAGTACTGGAGAGGTGATGATGTTGAGGAAAGTAGCTATAATAGGGGCGGGATTAACACTCTTCAGGAGGAGACTTAAGGAGACTCCTCAGGAAATGGCTTGGGAAGCTGCTAGAAAAGCCCTCGATGAGGCTGGGCTCGAACTAAAGGATATCGACTGCGTTATAACTAGTGCAGCTCTTGATGCTTACGACGGGGTTCACATGAGGGGAGAGCATATAGCCCACTCGGGAGGAGTTAGAAAGACTGTAAGCAGAGTTTATGCTGGTGGAGCTACTGGAGGCATGGCTACCATCTCAGCATGGTATCACGTGGCTAGCGGGCTTTGTGATAAGGTTTTAGTGATCGGTGAGGAAAAGATGAGCCACGCTTTACCTCATCCCCAGTCTGTTTTCCGTTACATATGGGATCCGATAACAGAAAAGCCCCTAAACCCTAACCTCATCTGGATTTTCGCAATGGAAATGTATAGATATATGAAGACATATAACGTGTCCAAAGAGGAAATAGCACTTGTATCAGTAAAGAATAAGAGAAACGCTTTGAATAACCCCTACGCTCAGGCAGCAGCTAACATCACGGTCGATGACGTCTTGAACAGCGAAGTCTTAGTGTGGCCCGTCAACAGGTTGGACGTAAGCCCGGTGAGCGATGGTGCGGGGGCTATAGTGGTAGTTAACGGGGATGTTGCTAGACAGTTTACGGACACCCCGGTATGGATCGTAGGTGTAGGATGGAACATGGACAATCCTCAGTGGAGTAACAGAGAACTAGCCTATGCCAGATATGTGGAAGAATCGGCTATGATGGCATACAAAATGGCTAAGATAGAAAGGCCTGATAAGGAGATCGACGTGATAGAGCCCCATGACCCGTTCGATTACAAAGAGCTCCACCACATCGAGGGTTTGAAGATCGCAAAGAGAGGAGAAGCCCCCAAACTCCTTAAGGAGGGAGTGTTCGATCTTGACGGTGATATACCCAGTAGCCCCTCGGGAGGACTCATGGGTTGCGGTAACCCGATAGGTGCTTCCGGTCTTCTAAAGGTCATAAGCATTTACTGGCAGTTAAAGGGTATTGCTGGGAGGATGCAGGTGAAGAAACCCGTATATACCGGTCTGGCTCAGAACTGGGGCGACCTCATGCAGATGTCAGCTGTAGTGATCATGAGGAGGTGAGGGCTGTGGTAACTCCGATAAAGAAGAGCGAAGAAGCTGTGACTATAAGGTATAAGCTTGAAGCCTACTATTCCTTCTCAGCAGGGATAGCTTATACGAAGTTTCTCAACGGTCTGAAAGAAGGGAAGATTATAGGTAGGAAGTGCTACCGTTGCGGAAGGGTTTACGTACCGCCAAGAATGTACTGTGACGACTGTTTCAGACCTACAGACGAGTGGGTCGAAGTGAGTGATGAGGGTGTAATAGAAACAGCTAGTGCGAGCTATATTTCTTGGACTAGGGACAAGTTGGAAGAGCCAGAGGTAATCGCCGTGATAAGGTTAGGAGGGAGAGAGAAGGACTGGATATTCCCGGGTCTCTTTCACAGAATATGCGGTAAAGTGGACGTGGATCGGTTAATCGGAAAAAAGGTGAAAGCTGTGTGGAGGGAAAAGAGAGAAGGCAGTATAAACGATATAGAGTGTTTTAAGGTGGTCGAGGGATGAGCTGGTTTAAGGGTGACGGGGATAAGCCCTTATCTTTAATAGATAAGATGGGTGCTGAGGAATACCTCTATACGGTAGGGATAGCGGGAGAGGAATTCGTAAAGGGGATTCAGGCTGGCAAGATAATTGGGAGTAAGTGCCCAAGGTGTGGTATGACATACGTCCCTCCGCGTCTTTACTGCGAGGAGTGCTTCTGTAAGACTGAGTTCGTTGAGGTCGGGTCTGCACCGTACATAGACACCTATACGGTGATTTACAGGGATGATAAGGGTAATAAGGTAGACCCACCTCAGAAAATAGCGATGGTTAGGTTTGAGGGAGTAAAGGGAGGGCTTTTAGCTATAGTCGAAGGCGAAGTGAAAATAGGGAAAAAGGTCAGAATACTCAGATATCAAATACCGTTAATAGTAGAATGATGAAGACCGAGGTAAGACACTTTTTCCTACCAGCCCATGATCTATAACAAGTCGATTCTTGAAGTTTTCGTACGTATGAGTGGAGTGGTTATAGTCTTTTATAGAGATGCCGAAAACTATAGAATATCCTTTTGTCGCTGACACCTATTGGCTAATCCTTTCTAGATCCCTAAATTTTCTTGTACAGTTTAATAACCTCATTGAACCAAATTCTGATAATGGAAGACGAGTTCATCTACCTTGAGGACTTAAAAGACGAGAGAACAGTACAGTTCATAAAGGAGGAGACCGAGAGGACTAAATTACTTCTCGGCAAAAGGGCTGATGAACTTTACCCCAAGCTTCTGGAGATTCTCTACGAACCACGCGTCCTCCAGCTTTTCGCCTTCGATGAAAACACACCCGTTATGCTGATTTACGGAAAGAAAAGGTCAGTGAACTTAGGGCGGAAGGAGTTATATGCAGCCCAGAGTGACGAGGTAATACAATATATATGGAAGATAAGGGGCTTCAGGGAACTTGGCATTAGTGTGGGAAAGAAGGGTAGTGACGAGGTTAGGACTTTTATTCTATCAGAAGAAGGTAGGGTTATAAGGGACTTAGGTAACTGGGTCTCACAACCTTTTTACCACGGAAACGAGGTCTGTTACGTCAAGAGCTATAGGACATCTCCTCCCCCGGACGGTGGAGAGTACCCAACATATAGGGTCTTTTGTGGTGACGATATAGTTTACGGTAAGGAGTTAAAGCCCGGTGAATTCATATCGATTGACGTGTTCGGAGACGTTATAACCTTAGTGAAAACGAAGGGTTGGAGATACTCAGAACTGTACGTAGGTGAAAGCTTTGATAAGTTGAGGAAGGTAGATGAGGCAGAGTTGATAGGCGTAGTTGATTATAAGGACTACATAATATATCGCAAGAACGATAATGTGATCCTGAACGGGGTGACACTGGGTTTTGAAAAACCTATAAACGCTGTGGCAAGCGGTAGAGACTTTATAGCTATATCCTTGATAAAGGACTATAGAACTCCAGTAGAATATTATGACCTCTCAGGTAAAAAGATAGGAGAGGAGCCTCACGATAACGTAATTATGATGGACGGAGGAGGAAGTTCACTTTTCCTACTCGAGACCTCGTTTTCCTTCATTTCTAAGGTGACAAGGAGAAGGATTGAAGGAGGAGTGTTGACTAATAGCGAGACAATTATCGAGACGGGAAAATACGAAGTAGGCGTTAAAGACATATATATAAAAGGTGATGTACTACTTCATGGTTTCCTCCTTTATAAACACGAGAAGTCGAAAGGGGTAATCGTTTACGGATACGGGGTTTTCGTATTTCTTTATTACCTTTTTCACCGTACTACCTTAAGGTCTTACTGGAGGATGGATACTCCTTTCTTGTCACTAACTTAAGGGGAGGTTATGAAAACGGGGAGGAATGGCATAAGGCAGGGATGCTCTTGAACAAGAAAAACGTCTTCAGGGACTTTGAGCATTTCCTGAGCCTGGTCAAACTTGCTGGAGGTAGGACAGTTGCAATGGGAGGGAGCAACGGTGGGTTATTGGTCGGAGCTGTACTTAACAAGACTCCTCAACTAGTGGATTGCGCGGTAATCGGTCATCCGGTTCTAGATATGATGAGATATCATAAAATGTACGTAGGGAAATATTGGATTGAAGAGTACGGGGATCCAGATGACCCTGAGTTCAAGGACTACTTATTATCTTATAGCCCCTACCACAACCTGAAAGGCGGGTTGCCAAAAACCTTCGTTTATACGGGGATAAACGACGATAGGGTTCATCCAGCCCATGCGCTGAAATACGTGGCGAAAGCGAGGAAGTTAGGAAATGACGTGTTACTGTTTGTAAATGATAGCGGTCATTCACTAACTGATCCAGAGACCTTGGCTAAGGAATACAGTTATGTCACAGCTTTCATAGAAGAATGTTTAAAGTGACTCATCAAATAAAAGTCTTTAATGTGAAAATAGTTCAGGCTGGCCTCACGTTAGGTACTTATCACATGGACTTGGAGAGTTCATTGATGTCGTTTTAGTATCCTATTTACTTATGGGTTAGAGATACAATCCCTTGGTTATTAGGGGAACATAATCGTATGAATTATGCTAGACTTAAACATTGTGTGTAATAGTTAAACTATTTTGGAGTAATTTGATAAAACTTAATTTAACTAATTATTATTATTATTTTATTACATTATTTTTATAATCTTGAAAATGTTTCCAACAAGTAGATTTATTAGTTTCTAAGATAAATTATAGATGGTGGGTTGTTATGAAAGTAGTAGTAGTTCATGAATGGGAAGATAGCCAAAAAGACGCTGTTACAAACTTCTTCGACCAGTTAGTCAAAATGGTTAAGGACAAGAAACTTCCTAAGGGAATGAAGCTTGAAAAAGTAGAAATTTCTCATGAAAATAAGACGGCGATTTGCCAGTGGGATGTCGAAAACATGGACATGTTGATGCAGGCTGCAAAGCAGTTTAACATAAGTTGGAGAATTAAAGCCTTTACACCTCAGGTATTATACGAGCACAAAGGAATATTGTAAATGGAATTTTTTTACCTTTTCTTTAACACCATCATCCTTTAGTTACTAGATACATGTAATAAAGTTTTATCGGTGAGTTTCACAATTTAATTAAAATATGAATGGTTTAAGCAAATGATAAAATTCCTTGTATACTATGACGGGGAAGTTATGGAATTCATTCGAGTACACGGACTGTAAGACTGTATCAAACATCCATGAGAGATCTTTTACTTCAACCTTACTGGTTACAACGAAAAGGTACAGAAGTTAGGATAAGCTTATTGACTTTTTGAACCCCTGACTCGTTATGCAATGTTAATCTCAGATCATCCACTTCATAAAGAGCTAAGGAGGGTCTCTTCTCCTATCTTTGATCTCGTAATACTCAGAGATCGGAAAATAGTATTACGTGAGATCGTTAAACAATTCTTAAGTAACGTTAAGAATGAGTTTGACGTCATAGGCTTGTTAGCAGTCTCTTCGCCGTTAATTGTTATATCAAAATTGCTAAGAATATCCACATCCCTAGAGAAGTAAGGGCTTCCACTACGTTCCCTATTTAGTTAGTATTAGTTTAATTTCCGGCTATTATTAGCAATATTATATACTCGCTCTTCTCGACGTCTGATAACTGAGAACTAGCTGTGTCCTAACTAGGGGAGAATCAGAGCGTTCTAAACTTGTTTAGAGAATACTAATGGCAGGTACCTATTCCGTACTCTAAATATCTCCGTGGGTTTTCCTAGACTCAGCATAATTAGGTCTGACCATTCCTTTATTTTATCCACGTATGGGTTAGGGTATCTCGCTCCACCTCAGTAAAAAATAGTAGAAAAGGTGCTAAGATATCCCCCACCGGTTAGGAGGTTCGGAGAGGTTATCGAAAAAGGGAAGGTAAATAACAAGATGTTAAATGGGCATAAAAAGTTAGTAGTGGCGGTTAGATGCTTTTTAAACGACAACTTCAGATAAATTTTAACAAACTCTATATTCCTTTTTACTAACATTATTTTGTTATGGAACGTGATAAACTCATAACCATCTCCTTTATTATACTTCTGGTAGGAATAATTCTTGACGGTATACTTTTCATTTTCTTCTCACTATCTCTTGTTTCTCTTATCTTGATTTCATTGCATAGGAGGGATATTTTTAGAATATTCTTTGGAGCCATGTTAATCGGTTTCTCATTCGAAGAATTAGGAATACATACGGGCATACCTTTCGGCCATTATGCTTATAATTTCCCTCCTTACATTTTAGGTGTCCCTATATTCGTAATCCTTGCATGGGGGATAATCAGTTACATATCCTATTTACCGTTAATGGACTTTCCCTTAAAGTATAAGGTCATCTTCTTTCCCTTAATGATGGTTATCATAGACATGTCAGTCGATCCAATAATGGTTACAGCCCATTACTGGACCTGGTATTCCTCGGGATTGGAATGGTACGGAATTCCGGTGACTAACTTCTTAGGGTGGTATATCGTTTCCCTAGTGATCTCCCTAAGCTTCCTGAAAAGCTCTCAGTATACCACGAAAGAATACCGGTTTATCATAACATACTTTCTCTTTTCCCTAAAGTTTCTGGTTTTCGCTAAGCCCCAGCTGTTCGTGCCTTTACTGGAGGCTACCACTTTAGCCGGTGTTATATCCCTTGTACTATATGTAGTAGAGAAAAGAATAGGCGAAAACTTACACTAGTAATTATTGCTCTTAAACACTGTGTCTATCCGTTGTGTAACTTATCCTTAACTTTTAATTATTTCTAATTCCTCCACGGTCACTCCTCCGAAGAAGTTTATTCTAGGGCTATACAGTCTCCTAACAAAGGTATAACACTCTCCTAATAGCGTAAAAATAGTATTAATGTTGTTATAGCTCGTATATCATTATTCCGATTTTTAAGCGATACAAACACATAATAAGCTCCTTTAACGTTTTTCGATATCTAACATACGCGATGAGATCAACGTATTGATAAAAGCTAACTTCGCCTTGGATTATATAATTCAGATAATCCGAAACGTTAAGAAGGAGAGGTCTTACCTAACCTTAGTCAAAAACCTCCTTATCGTGGGTCAATCTATAAACTACTTCGAATTCCCTCTTAGCCTCTTCGTTTTTCCCTAGATGTTCTAACGCTTCCGCCTTCAGCTCATGAGCCTCAAAGTTATTTGGATCCTTTTTTAACACTTGGTCACACTCATCCAACGCTTCTTCGTAAATACCCGTAACTATTAAGAGTTTAGCCTTAGCTAAACGGTACTCTGTCCTACTTGGGTTAAGCCTTATTGCTTTGTTCAATTCTGTAAGTGCGTCGTCACATCTGTGTAACGTCATTAACACTATAGCCTTTTCGTAATGACACTCGTCATTGGAGTCGTTCAAATTACAAGCCTTTTCATACTCTTCCAGAGCCTCCTCATACCACTTTAATTGTGTGTAAATCCTTGCCTTTTCTATATAATAAAATGTGCTCGAAGGGTTGAACGAAGAGGCTTTCTCCAGTTCTTCAATAGCTTCCATAAGCCTGTTCTCTTCCTTCAGAATCTCTGCCTTTAAATAATGAATATATTCGTCGTCCTTACCTAGCCTAATTGCCTTCTCTGCCTCAAGTAGTGCGTCTTCATGGTATCCTTCGTCGTTAAGGATTTCTGCTTTTAGGGCGTGATATTCCGGGTTATTATAGTTTAACTTTATAGCCTTCTCCACCTCGTTTAGGGCTTCTTCCTTCCCCATTTTATGAAGACATAAAGCGAATTTGTAGTGAATTTCAGGATCATTAGGAGCTAGCTCCGTTAACTTCTGAGCTTCCTTTACCGCTTCTTCACACAATCCTAACTTAACGTAAATGTCTAAAAGTGATTTTCGGTACTTTACGTTGTTACCATCTAAATTTACGGCTTGCCTCAGGTTTCTCAAAGCTTCGTCAAGGTCTCCAGCTTTCAAGGACGTCATCGCTAGCTTATAAAAGTCCTCAGCCTTCCTTTTGCTTATCCAAAGCACATAATACGATAGGATTCACGAGTTAATAAGGTAAAACCATCTCTTGTCACGACAAGAGAAGCTTGTGTTAAGTTGCCGTTGACAACTTGTTTAAGAGTATTAAATCCTTATTTCTGGTGTTTGTAGTACTAACTATCTCCTAATGGAGAAGGTCTCTACATACTGGGATGTCACCCTTGTAGACGAGGTCTTTACCGTCAAAATGAAAGGTCTTTACCTCGACCTTAACTCCCTTCTTCAACGCTCTTAGAAAAGTTTCAGAAAACTTTTCATCAGTTTCAAAGTTCGGAGAAAAACAAATAGCGTCGCTCCTCATTACCAAGATTAGGATAACGGCATTATGACCTTCCTCCGTTAGCTTTATTAACTCCTCAATGTGTCTTCTACCTCTCTCCGTTGGGGCGTCAGGAAACAATGCAACGCCGTTTTTGACTAAAGTACATCCCTTTACCTCTACAAAAGTATCGTCGTAAGTGAAGTCTAACCTGCTCCCTCCTACCCTAACCTCGCTCTTAACATCAGTAGGGAGGAATTTTCTGGCTACCTCGCTGTGAATACTGGAGTCTGTGATGACCCATTCCTTCCCGCTCCAAGCTGCTGTCACCTGACAGTCTGTCTTCCTATTACCCTTAGCCTCTCTTATAAGGATTCTATTACCCGGGTAAATTAACTCCTTTAACCTACCGGGATCGTGGAGATGACACCTTCTTCCCGAGGCTGTTATCACTGTAAAGCGGTTAGGTCTCTCCTTTACCACTTCCTCCTTTAAAGGCGGAAAAGTGTAAACGATCACTAACGAGTGAATTGTTGTCTCCTTTTAAAGTTTTTATTATATACATCTTCCCGTAGAATTCACGGAGTAAATCATCATGCGTAAGTTTTTAGATAAAAATTTTACAAAAGAGTTTTTCGCTCTAGATTAAAAGTATATAGGAAGGAAATGTGAGTATAACGAGAAAAGTCAATAAGGACTACTTGGAAAAACTTCTCTTATCGTCTCCTAAGATACCTTGAGGAGAGTCCGGTCTTCAGAGTGGTTAAAGAAAAGTTATCCTTAACTAAGTAAAGAAAAGAAAGCAACGAAATCGCCCAAACTATTCCGGAGAGTTCGATACTAATCCCCCTGATCAGGTAAGAAAGGAAAGAAGTCAAAACGGGAAACCACACGTAATCGTAATTATATTTACTCGTCGAGTACACTATGCACGAAAAGAAGAGGGGGGCCATAACGCCTAAGAAGAAGGAGTGCAGAGTGTCCCCCAGAAACAATGCTAATAGAGGGGTTACGAAGACGGAGAAAAGGGTAACAGAGGCACTCAGATTCATTTTATACCTTGTCCTAACGATCATTAGCAAATATATAACTCCCACAAAGTAGTATAAAGGTCGAATAATTACCGAAAGTATTAAGAAGAACAAAAGGGGTAATTGGTCTCTGCCGAAAACCGGTTTAGTCCTCAAAGTAGCCGTGAAAACACCGATATTTACACCTAACGAGTAGGTGAGTAGAGGGAGTATTAACAACCAAAATTGGGGGTATAAAGACCAAGCTATTACAGACAAGAAGGGAGAGGAAAGGACGAGAAGGTTCACCGGGAATTTACCACCGTAAGTCATTACATCTTTTAGTGCCCATATTTCCGTCAGAGTGAGGCTAATTGACGCTAGTACCTGAAAATAGGAGATCGGGATCGACAAAAGAATTAAAGTCAGTATTTGTAGGGCAAAATACTTAGTTGCAGGAAAGAAGAGCCTTTGGATCATGCCGAAAAATAACGAGTAAGCTCCCAAAAGCATGAAATAGGGGTGATCAGAAGGGCTAGCCGTCAGAGAAAAACCTCCTATAGTCCAGTAGATCACGGCGAGGATCATGTAAGGGACGTTTACTCCCCAAGGCTTAATTTCCTTAATATTACCCACAAATAATGGAGTTACGACATGGTAATAAAAGTTGATCGAGAGGACAAGGACGGTAACTATTTCTTTATTTCTCCGCAACTTCTATGTATGTTCCTCACAGCCCTTAAGTCTCTTAACGCTATCATGGGATCCATCGGTACTTCACTATCTCTTTCAACCGTGTTAATAAAACCCCTCATCTCCTCCTTAACCGCGTTTACTTTCTCGGTCGAGATAACTTGGATGTCACCGTTCTTCCACTCCACGATTAAATCACCGTAAGGTTTGATCCTAACCCTGCTTCTGTAATCCTCTTTAATAGTTCCGTTTTTGCCATATATCTCGAAGTGGGGGAATTCGCACCTCGACTGCGAAGCCCAAGAGTAGACTAAGTTCCCCACAGCCCCGTTCTTAAATTTAAACACGGCAACCGTAGTATCTTCTCCCTCAAGTCCAGAAAATGTTGAATTACACAATGCATTAACACTCGTGTAGTCTCCCCCTAGGTTCAACAACGTGTCTACGAAATGTATACCTCCGTCAATCAGTGCTCCACCTCCCATCAAATCCTTTACTCTCCTCCACCCCTGAGGCGAATTAAACCTCGTGTTCCTCAACAAGATTAGCGAAATACCTCCCATCATTTCCATTAGCTCCTTTGCCTTCCAGACTGACGGATCAAAGTAGTGGTTCTCTAGCACCATGAACTTTACCCCAGTTGTCTTTGCTGTCTCAATTAACCTTATCGCCTCTTCCTCATTCCTGGCGATAGGTTTCTCTAACATAACATTCTTCTTACTCCTCGTAGCTGAGACTCCCATAGGTTCGTGAGCGTCATGACTTACAACTAAGTCTACAATGTCTACATTGGAGTTCAGGACTTATTCGTAGCTTGTGAAATAGCCTTCAGCGTCGAGCTCCTTGTGACACTCTTTTGCATACTTCTCAGTCCTGCTGAAAACGTACACTTCAAGTTCACGGTCTCTTCTCAACTCAGATAGAGCGTTTAAGTGGACTCTGCCGAAACCTCTACACCCGACTACGGCTATTTTCATAGATAAGTATTCAACAACGTCTTATTTAGCCTTAGCCGAAAAGGGAGTGAACATATTTAGTTCAATGTTTCAGGATGAGAGCCGTTCCCACAAACATTAATATTAAGGATGTGTAAAATAACGGCTTCCACTTAGTAACGGTTTTAGGAGCCCTCAAACTCAACGTATATTTGCTTATTACTTCAGAAATCCACTTCTTGTTCCCTGCATCGTAAATGTGGATCTTAGGGTATATTTCTTTATAAATATCGAAGACTTCGTATAGAGAGGGTAGGGTAGAGTGATGTAGATGTTCGAGGAAATCCCTACTTATCTCAAAGTGGGCATCAATAAATCCGTCGGAAAAAATTCTAACATGAAGCTCCCAAATCTTCAAGAGCTTTTTCGACAAGGAGTATTTCTCGCCCTTGTGAAAAGTGAGCCTTAAATCCTTAAACCCGTGATTTCTCAGAACTTCTGCCACACTATCGATGAGATAAGGAGGAACAAAAAGTCTCAAATTACCCTCCTTTTGGACGTATTTCCTCGGCAATACCGACTTTTTTCTATCGTGGTACGTTACTTCTGCGGGGAGTGAAGTAATGAGTGTTCCGTGATTTGCTTCCACGAGATATTTTTCTCTTTCGGTGTATTAAAATGTTTAATCTGAGAACCCCGTGTTAACTTCGCTTAATTATATTTTATTTAGTATGATCTCGTTAGCAAGCATATCATAGCGGAATCGTCACTTTATGAGTCTCTAAAGGTCTCTAGAAGAGAGATGATTCTACATTCATATGCAGAACCAGCTGCTCAAGGTCATTAACTTATTTCATATTAACGGAATTGTCGAATAGGGGTGAATCTTTTCTCACGTTAACAGAGATCTTTTTATATTTATTATCAACTAATTCTGCGGAGAGACTACTGAGACCCAAGGAGGCTTGCCAACTGCTCAGCATTTCATACTCAACTCTCCTACGGTGGATTAGAGAAGGGAAGATAAGGGCGGTAACAACTGAAGGAGGGAAGTATAGGATACCTTACAGTGAGATAAAGAAGTACTTAGAAAGCAGGGAAGAGACGAAGGCTGTAATTTATGCAAGGGTGTCCTCAGCTAACCAGAGAGAGGATTTGGAAAGGTAAATAGACTACCTAACAAATTACGCAACAGCAAAAGGTTACAAGGTAGTTGAAGTACTGAAAGATATAGCTACCGGGTTATACACACAAAGAAAAGGATTGCTCAAACTATTCAAACTGGTTGAGGGAAGGAGTGTAGACGTCGTATTAATAACATACAAAGACAGACTAACGCGTTTTGGATTTGAATAGCTTGAGGAGTTCTTCTCGACCGTGGGAGTTAAGATTAAAATAGTTTTCGGAATATTTAATTGACAGTAAAAGATGGATGTAAAAGCCAAAAATTATATTGCAATATCTACGTTACTTTATTTCATTACTCAGTATTTAGGTCCTTACTATCCGATTTATTTAATAGATCAAGGTATTTCTTTGTACACACTTTCAACTTTCAGATCAATACAATTGATTAGTAATACTTTTTCAAGATTGCTTATAGGATTTATATCATACAAACATAATAAACTTTTATTAATTAGTTTGGGTATTTTACTTAATGCATTAGGTTTTTCGCTATTACTTGTTTATCCTTCTCTATTTTCATTCATTCTAATCGGAACCGGTGACGCATTGATTTCCATATACCTATTTGTATATATAGGTGAAGCTGAAATAAAAGAAAGAGATAAAGCATTCCACCTAAGTAGAGTTTTCAGTTCTATTGCTGGAGTTCTGGCAGGAATGGTTGGATCATTTGTTTCATCGCCATTAACAATAATAATGTCAGCTTCTATTGTGCTGTATTTAACTTCACTAACTCTAACTTTATATTCTAGAAATCAAGAAGAAATAATTAATACTTATAATACCATTAATATATTAAATATTGAAAAATTAAAACAAAATGTATTTTCAATTTTTTCTCGAAATGTTATCTTATACATTTTTATAAATATACTAATTTATTTTTCCTTTAATTATTTTATATATACTTGGCCGATATTTATGAAGAATTTGGGATTTCATGAAAAGGATTTAGGTTTATTTCTCTCTATTATGATTATAATATTAAATTTGGGTACTTTGTTCTCTTATAAAATTAATCTAGATACTAAAAATAAATTGTATATAGCTTTTTCCATACTCGCAATATCCTTTATCCTTATTGTTAATGGTATTTTCATAGGAGTCTTACTTTTTGAATTTGCATGGGGAATTATATCGCCAAATTTGAACTTATTAGCATCAATTATAATTCGAAGTGATTATAGGCTACCCATATTGTCTATTTCATCATTCATATATAATTCAGCTATTTCACTACTACTTTTATTATTGGGCTCCTCTAATAGCCTTATCTTACCTTATTTCATATCCTTTATTTTTTCTTTAGTTTCAATAGTTTGTCTTATTTTTATAAAATAAAAGCTAGTATTAATTAGTGCTCACTATAGTATTGTCTTCATTACTGTAATTATACTTTACTATTTAGATTTCGTAAATATTTGATATTAATACTCAGATCTTAAGCTTCATGGAGTCACAGAGTATTGTCGTGTCGATACCTCTTTTTAATTTATTATTGTCTGGAATAATAACATTCATAAGTTAGCGTTAAGGAAGGTAATAGTTGCTTTTTAATAGGAGCTATGATGTTATTCAGAAACTTTTTGGAATCCTTAGGCTAAAGAGTTATGATTAACTATTAGTATTTAAAATTTTTATTAATTTTAAAATATTATTCCTTAAAATATCTTCGTTAGATTCAAAACGCTGAGCTGCATCCTTTGCGTTTATTAATAAATCATGACCTTTATATTGGGGTGAATCCTTTTTCACGTTGATAGAAATTTTTATCTGTTTATAAAGAATTTTCGTTGCTATATGATGATCTCTCACGGCGATGTGGGCAAAAGTATGGGAGTGATTACAGAGATGTGAGCCCCGTGCCGTTGGGCTCTAAGGAGTCCCATGACCCACCTACAGTAAGTAGGTGGTTGAGGGCTAAGTCCCCATACTCAATCATGAATAATCATAAAATGATTGAAATGAAAGTGTAGGGGGACAAACGGGAGCTAAGTTAGTAAGTATTTCTCTGAACTCCCAGCTCCTTTCTCGCTAACTAGAGAATGTGATTGTCGACGTAATTAAGATTTAATTATAGTAGCAATACATTATAACTTTCTATATAAAGACTCAGTTTAGTCAGTTCTTTCTTACTTTCCTCTATCTTACTAAACGTATTGTATTACTGGTTTTCTATTTACTACGAGAAAATTTTTAGCTGGGAGCTCCAAGTATCGTTTAATGAACGGAAAGAAAAAATTCGTCTCGTCTCTTTTACTCGTCCTATTTTTAATTCCGATATTCTCACTAGTTCCTACAGCACAGACCCCTAAACACATAGTTATGTACCAACAGTACTTGTCAAGGCTAATAACAACACGTTCAGGGATAACCTACGATTACTCTTATACTGTATATAACACGACTAATGAACAACAGTCTATAATTTCTTATACCTTTTTCCACTACGTTGTGGAGACCGGCAACCTACAAGCCTATACCGGAAATATAGTGGTGAAGGTCTCACCGTTTTCCGTTACTGTTACCTCCCAAATACCGCAATTAGCAAGAGTCCTCTTAATTGAGCCTAACGTAATAAAAGAAGTGGTGTGGGCGGGCTTTCTTAATACTACTGGCACTATCTCTGGTTTAGCCTATTTCAACTCAAGTGCAGAACTGATTCTACAGTTCCTTAACGGTAGCAGTTTTGCCAACGTGACTTTAACGATCTCCCATAAGAACTCACATTATATTTTGAGCGAGAGTTTACCATTAGTGAAAGTGACTTTGCAGAAACCAAGTGAAGCTTCGTTCACACTAACTGTGAGTTCGGCTACCCCAGAGAGGTATCAAAAATTCAAGTTTGAGTCTCAGGGAGTACAAGCTGAGGCACCATATAACGTAACAGTAGCATACTATAATGGCACTTATGTTCCCGCGATGATCTGGGAGGGAGAGGGTCAGGGTTCTGTCTCATCGCCATGCTTACAAGCTGAAAGAAATGTGGAATTCAGTTCATTAGATTTATTCGGCATTAATTGTAGCATAGTAGTAGCGTATGTAGAGAGCGGAAATGTGGAATTCAGTGCAATAGAATTCTTCGGCATTAACGGTAGCATAGTAGCGTATGTAGAGAACGCGTTCAGCTCAAGCTACTTATCCCATCAGGGTTTCATCTTTAATGTGACGCTTAACCAAGTTGAGTCCCACATAAGGGTAGTAATAAATGAAGGGGTGCCTTATGCCGAGGCAAAGACGATGAGTATGGTTAACATTAACGGTAATATAGCCGTGGTGGGTATAACTAACAACGGAGTGGAAAGTACTGCTAATGTAAACTTCTATCACCCTGTGTACATTGTTTACCCTGCATCACTGGTTTACGTAAACGTTAGCGACTCAGGAGAGTACGTGATTATATATCCCAACAGCTCTTACGTATCTGTAAGTGTCGTAACTCCTCAATCTGTCAGTGTAAGTAATGTGACGATCGGAGGTAAGTCCTATACAGCCCAAGTAGTCAATGTCAGCGGGAGTGGATACATAATGTTTAACGTTAGTTTGTTACACAACGAGAGTTTTGCAGTATTCAAGCAGAGTGCAAACGGTATTGTTCAGCTTAATCCTAAAGACTACTTCGTTTATCAGGGTAAAGTAGTGGTCGTAGACGATCCATCTACGACATATTATGTAGTTTACGGTTATACTAACGCAAGTTCGGGCATAATATCGAGTCATATAATTACACTTATAATTGTGGGAATTATAGTCGTGTTAGTGGTAGTAGGAGCAGTTCTATTACTGTTGAAGAGGAAATGAAGTAAAGACATTTTCTTAAGTATTCTATAGTTCTATTTGCCATTGTTAGGCATTAATATATTAAAATTTTTAAATCTAGTTTATTCAGCTTATATTTTACCTAGACATAAACGATATTAGGCCTAAAGGTAAAGATTTTTAATTCTAGAAAATGAAACAGAATTTACAAATGATTTATTAAGTAATAATGGTATTTTACAGCCATGAAAGGCTATTATATGTATCCAGACATAAGGGGTAACCTATTATCCTTCACTTCAGATGATGATATATGGGTTCTAGATTTAATCGACAATAGAATAAGATGAAGATTCTTAATCATTAAAATGTTATATTAAATGATATTTGAGGAATTGCAGAAGTGGAAGAAAGTATTGTAGAAGTCTAAATATGACATCAAGATAGACTTAGAGATAATCAGGGAGGTTGTCAAGAAGGCTAAAAACTAATATAAGATTTACAGTGTGGTAGGTGCTATCTAAAACTCTACTTCCCTTAAACTACCTAAATGTTTACTTACCCTTTACTGCTAACCACGGCTCATCTTCTACGAAGAACTTATCCGTAATTAACGGCTCCCACCACCATCTGTTATTTAAATACCACTCGTAAGTTTTTCTCAGTCCTTCTTTGAAGGGTGTTACTTCATACTTCATCCTTGTTATCATACAATACCTTCTGTCGTGACCAGGTCTATCTGAGACGAATTTTATTCTAACCTCTTTGCCACTCACTTCCTCCAACATCTTCAGTATCTCGAGCACGTTATATCTCTGTCCACCCGGGATGTTATAAGCTTCTCCTTTCCACTCCGCTTTTCTCATCACGTCGAAAACTATCCTAGCAGTGTCCTCTACGAATATCCAGTCCCTTTCAGCTTTGCCATCACCGTACACCGGCACATGCATCCCTAGCAGTGTCCTGATTATAGCCTTAGGTATTAACTTTTCAGGGAACTGCCTAGGACCATAGTTATTAGACGGTCTCACTAAAATCGCGTTAATGCCGTAAGTTCTTACGTAAGCCTTTACGAATAGGTCAGCTGATGCTTTAGAGGCACTATAAGGCGATGATGGCCTTAAAGGTGAGTTCTCATCTCCGCACTCCTCGCCGTAGACTTCGTCTGTTGAAATGTGGATGTATTTAAAACCGAACTTCCTTGAAGCCTCAAGTAGGTTTACGGCACCAAGCACGTTAGTGGTTATGAAATCTTGGGGTTTGTAAATCGATCTATCTACATGAGTCTCAGCTGCGAAATTTATCACTACATCAGGAGAATAGTCTTTAATTATATCGTGTATTTGCTCGTTCCTTACGTCAGCTTGGATAAAATCGTGGTCTGTCTCTTTAAGGTTTTCCTTTCTCCCAGCGTAGGTTAATAGGTCGACTACAAGGGGTCTTATCCCCCTCTTGTTTAACTCCCTCACGAAAGCAGAACCTATGAATCCCGCTCCCCCAACTACGATGATTTTCATAGTATCACCGAAGAGTTCTCGCCTATAATTAATTTTTGCCACCTTCCACCCTTTTCAACAGTAGCGTTATTTCCTATTAAAGAGTCCATTAGTGTCACTCCCCTTATCTTAACGCGGTCAAGGATTACACTGTACTCTATCTCACTGTCTGTTATTTCGCTCTGCTCGCCAACAGAAGTGAAAGGTCCTACATAGGAGTTGACAATTTTCGTGTCCCTTCCTATGTAAGTTGGCCCTCTTACCACAGAGTTCTTTATTACAGCTCCTTTCTCGATTATTACTCTGCCGTCAATTGTAGAGTTCTCTATTACACCTTCAACCTTCCTTTCAGCATATCTATCTAACAAGAATGCGTTGGCCTCTAAGATATCCCTTGGAGTTCCCGTGTCCTTCCACCAACCCTGAACTATTTCGTAATCCACTTCCCTACCTCTGTCTATTAGTCCTTGTAATGCATCTGTTATCTCAAGTTCGCCTCTCCAGCTTGGTTTTAACGATTCAATAACATCAAAGATCTCCCTCGTGAACCCGTAAACACCTACTAAGGCTAAGTCAGAAATCGGTTCTTTAGGCTTCTCGACTAGTTTTATGATCCTCCCGTCCTTTATCACGGCTACTCCAAACCTGTTAGGGTTATCAACCTTAGCGAGTAGGATTGAAGCCGAGCCTTTAAAAGAGGAGAACTTACTCAGATCGTAAGGAACTACGTTGTCCCCTAAGTAAACTAAGAACCTATCCGACACTACGTCCTTCACTTTATAAACAGCATCAGCTAGTCCTCTAGCTTTACCTTGGTAAACGTAAGTTATCCTCACTCCGAACCTACTACCGTCTCCGTAATAGTCTACAACACGTGTGGGCGTGTTATCACCTAAGATAATTATTACGTCCTTTATCCCAGCGTCTCTGATCTGTTCTAAAACCCACTGTGAAACCGGTTTCCCTGCTACTTTTATCAACTGCTTCGGACCGGTGTGGGTTAACGGTCTAAGTCTTGTCCCTTGTCCTCCGTGTAGAATTACTGCCTCCATTTCATACCACCATACCGTTTAGGTCTAAACTGTAAAAATCAACGGATAAGAACTTCCTAGCCCTTGAGGAGTCTAAAGAGGAGTCGAAGGGTCTCTTAGCTGCCCACCCTTTAACCTCATCTACTTCCCTCACTTCTCCTGCCAAATTGAACTTTTCTTTAATCTTTAATGCTAACTCATAACGTGATATCCTCTCGCTTGCAACATTTAGTAAACCGGTTTTTCTAAGGGTTAACAACTCTTCTATAGCTGAAGCGAGTTTCCTCGCGGAAATAGGCGAGTAATAACCTTTATATGCGAAGATTGTCTTTCCCTCTTTCAATGTCTTATACACGTAGACTGGAAATCCCTTATGCCTGAACACTCCAGAAGTCCTTATAACAAGGCTGTCGTCATATGATAAAGCAAAGGTCTCTCCTAATAGCTTGGTGAGTCCATAGTAGTTTATCGGGTTGGGTAAGTCCTCTTCTTTGTAGTTGCCCTTTATTCCGTCAAAAATATAGTCCGTACTGATGTGAATAAAGTAAGCATCTATTACCCTACTTGCCCTCACCATGTGCCTTACTGCTTCAGCGTTTATTTTATACGCCTTCTCTCTTTCTGTTTCGCACTTGTCTACGTCAGTCATAGCTGCAGTGTTTATTATAACTTCGGGTCTGGTCTTGATTATAAAATCTTCCAGATGTGTAAAATCGGTTATATCCATCTTATAACCGTCAGGGATTTCCGATGAGTTGTACAACTTGATGACTTGGTGTTTTTTAGAAAGTAATTTATCTATTTCAACGCCTAACTGACCTGAGGCTCCTATTAGTAATACCCGCATTGTACTTATTATTCAATAGAAATTATAAATCTTTTTTCACAACTGATGAAATAGAAAAAATGATCTTGTAGAATAATTAATAAAGTGCTAAATAAAATTGATTATAAGGAAAATTAATTAAACTGTGAAAATGATAGGAGACCCTTATGTATCTTTTTATTTATAATAAATTAACAAGAACACTGGAGAGTTTAAGAGAACACTTCAGCCTTATCAAGAGGAGGACATTGTCTGTCCTTATCACTTATTACAATCTCTTTTATTGCCCAGTCAATATACGAAAAGTTAATGCATCTCTCATGTTGAGGTGAATATTCGTTATGAGTAACGAAGTAAACAACTAGAGAGTCCTCGAGCGCCTGAAAACCGTGGGCAAACCCCGGAGGAATCCATAGCATGTAGTGGTTTGACTCGCTTAATTCTGCACTTATATACTTTCCAAAAGTTGAGGAAGACCTTCTGATATCAACTGCGACATCCAATATTTTCCCTTTAGGGACGAACACAATTTTTCCTTGTTCCTTTGGTGTTATCTGATAATGTAAACCCCTCACTACTCCTCTGACTGAGAAGGACATGTTAACCTGGAGGGGTATCGGAATGTTATGTTTACTGAAATCTGTAGACTTAAACACTTCAAGGAAGAACCCTCTTTTGTCAGGAAAGACCTTTGGCTTTATTAAGAGTACTCCCATATCAAGGTCTTCAAAATCAAAAGGCATGATAGGAAATTAACTTTCGTATATATAAAAGGATTTTTTTAATAAAGTAGCCACATATAACTCATTTTCTAAGTCTCTTCTTTGCAATTTTCAATGCTACTCCAAACTTAATCAATTATACCGTGTAAAGTCCATAAACCCGTTACGTTCGCCTTAGGTTGAACTCTCAGGTACTGATGTAGCTTTAATGCCTACTCTAATGAGTAAAGGATAACATTTAAAAAGGAAGGAAAAAGAATTGATGTAACTACAGCCAAGTCAACGTAGATTAGTAGAAGCTACACAAGTAGGATTAGAGAGATTCTAAACTAACGTAGTGTATTTTGATTGAATATACCAGTTTAATTAAATATACCAGTGTCACTCATTTATAGTTTTGTGGCATTATCATTTAATATATTATTGGTCTGACCTTCATCCTCAGATAAGGGGCTATACCTCCGTGCTGGTCATCAATATAACCGCTCCTAACTTCTTTAGTCAACGCATCAATAGTGTCGAGCTCTTGTAAAGGGATAGCTATCTCTCTGACCAGTATATCCCCTTTTCCTATCAGCGTTACTCTTCTTGGAAAGATCCTTATACTGTTCTTTACTAACTCACTCCTTTCAACGCCGGTTATAATCAATCCCTCTCTCGTCTCCTCCCTTAACTCCTCTAAACTCCAGTCCCCGTTCTTAACGACTAGGTTGAAGTAATCTGGCTTAGGGATCACCCCTCGGCCGTTACCCGGCTGACCTCTACTTAGTGTTCCTAAATAACTCAATACGTAACCGTCTCCAATGACCTCTTTTCTCCTAGTCCTCACCCCCTCGTCATCAAATGTAGAAAAACCGACGAGCTCTTGGTTCAACGGGTCGTCTATTAAAGTCACACTCTGTGAAAACCTCTCTTCTAGCTTTAACGTAGGTCTGTCAGCCCTCAACATAGATATAACGTGATGAAAAAGATGAAGTGTTACCTCGGGGTCTAAAATACCATAAGTCCGCTCTAAGCTAAACACCCTTGACTGTGCCGTCTCCTTAACCGTGCCCCTTAGGTAGTCTATTACTGTGGGGATATCAGAGGGGTCTCCAGCATAGGAGAACTTAACACCTTTGTATTCCACGATGTTAACGACTTTTTCTTCTACGCATTGGTCAACTACACGAGTGAGTAACTTAGAAATAGCATAACCTTCCGTAATTCTGATCCCCTCGGCTTTGGAAAACTGATCTACTGCTGAAGACCTATACGAAGTACATGGTTCGTGTTCTGGGACTTTGTCCTCATCTACCTTAGTTAAAGTCCATCCATGCCTCGTGAAATAACGAGTCGCGGTTACTTCTCTGTACTCCTTAAAGTTACCGTGAGGAGTTATGTGATAAATGACCTCCTTCACGGTAAAAGTCTGCACGGTATATTATTTGTGTCGGAAAACTTAAGCTTACCGTGGTGTAATGGTCACTAGAGATTCTCATGACGTTAAATAATGAGAGTTTTTTCGCACCTTAAAATTAAACCTTTTTACCAAATGTGAAGTATTTATGAGAAAAGGTTCATAATTAATACGTGGAGGTAATACACTGTGTTTGAGGAAAATTAAGGGAGATTTATGGGGCCGAAAACTTCGCTAAAGAAGCACCGTCTTCTATCAAGGAGAATAATAATTCAGGTTAATTAATCACTTTGTAGTGTACACCAAGAAGATGAAGAACTTCATTGAACACTCTAGGGATGTTTTTAAAAAGTTTTCAAGCATCCCTCAAACTGCAAAGATTTTCCCAATAAATGCTATACAGGGTTCAGTATTATAATGTAAAACTTTTGTAGTTGAGTTGAAATACGTTCTCATACTTTAGCTTACCTTATCACATCAACGGAGATTAGAAATAATTAAAAATGATGAATAATTACATAAAAATGTTATAGATATTCACAAAATCTTCACATTTAATTTCTTAAAATGTTTTTCATCAAAAGTGTAAATCTCGTTAATACCGTTATTCATCATTATAACATAAGCCAGAGCGTCATTAATGCTAACGTTTTCCTCATCGGCTATTTTAACAGCTTCGGTATAATCTTGTACTGTGACTTGTTTTATGACAATATTCTCATTGTTAATTATGTTTTCAATAACCTTAATTGAGGTTGTGAGGTTAGATAAACTCTCAATTACGTTAGCAATTTAGAGATGTGGACTACAGTAGTTAGAACTTTTTCCTCCCCGTTATCAATTTTTGCCAGTATTTCCTTCGCTTTCTCTTTCATTTTCTTAATCTTTTCATTAACTGAACGTTTTGGTTTCAGTATTGCATAAATGAACACGTTAGAGTCTATAAACTTTACGTTTAAGCTCATGCCAATCACTTGGTAATTCTTCAACATCTATGCTATCAATAAGTTTTGTTAAGTTTGAAGCACGGGGGTAAAGCTCAATCCTATCGTCTTTTAGAACTAGGATGAACTCATCGGTGTTAAACTTGTCTCTCCATTCTTTTGGTATAACTATCCTTCCTTGGCTGTCAACTCTCTTTATTACCACTTTCTCCATCTTTTACCAAAAGATAATCGAATTACCAATAATTAAGCTTAACTATCTAAATATTTAATCCCCTTCTTTCTAACTCTTCTTTGGCTCTTTTTAGTACATAATGCTCGTTCCCTACACAAAATAATAAGTTTACATAAATCCTTTTCTCAAGGAGTACATGAACTCGTCAATTTTACCTAGTTTAGTGGAGTTTAATTTCTCTAAAAGCTTCTGTGACCTTATGTTCCTCTCATCAACCCAAACGGTTATTATTTTTAACTTCACGTTATCTAAAGCGTGTGAGAATGGTGCGTAAATTAATCCTTTCCCTCTGAACTCCTTAGATACTGAATAAGCCAATTCGCTAACATGATTTTGTCTAGCAATGCCAAAATATTTGCCTCTTATAACTTGCAATGATCTAACAACCTTATTCCCTTCAAGGGCTAAAAACATGGGATTATCTTACCACTTTATTTTCTTTGCATCTTCTAACTTAACTTCTTGATACAATATTGTGGTATAATTTTCTGGGTTGTCCTTAAGCTCTTGTAAATACTCATAAAATTTCTCAGCTAATTTTCTTTACTTTTCAACAATTATCTATAAACTTGTACATAGATTTATTCAATCATTTGCGCTTAGGACACTCTCTTAAGGGGATTAGAGGTAATTAAAGATAGAGAGTAGTTACGTAAAAGATTTACAGTCTTAGGGACAAAACAACGTCAGTTTTTGTACCAGATGTTATATTAATAGCTTTTCCTCTAGCTTCTGGAGATACTGGAGATTCGATTAGACTCATTATCATTCTCCCTAGCATGCTAAATTTCTTACTACTCATCCTAACACCCCTTCTAGCAAACTATTTACTCTTTGGCTTAACTAACTCATGTAATACTCTTATTACAAAAGGTTGAAAAGCCTCGTCCCTTCATGGCTGGAAGGAACCCAGCTAAGCAAAACGTAAGAGAATTGCAATAGCTGGGACTATTATTACCGCATAAAGTATGGTGCCGTCGAGGAACCCGAATTTAAGTACCGTTAAGTAGTATGTCAGAACCCCTACTAAGTCTAGCCATAAACCGTCGGCAAGACCTACTCCGCCAATTATCCCTGTCCCTGCTTCACCGCCGTAATACCTTGTTATCTTATTAAGCTCTTTTCCCCTAAAATAGTCCGTTACAGTGCTACTTATCACAGTAGGTAAGAAGATTATAGGGATCGTTGACAACGTGAGGGGCGAAATGTAATCACTGTGCTTAAATGCTACAGTTACAATCCGTGTTACAAACCACAAAGCTAGAACTAATATGGGAAAGAATAACGATAAAGAAATAGAAGATACTACTCCTAATGGAGTAACCTCACCCGTGAAGCGATTGACCATGAGTGCTGGCTTCATAGATACCCAGAAGATAAGGAGAGAACTCCCGAAAACAAGTAAGAGAGTAAGAGGAGTTACGTGATATATTGAGTCGCCAGAATAATAAAAGGCTATAATGAATAAAGGTATTAATGAAAGATTTATCATGGTCTGCCTAGTCCCCACAGCTATGAAAGACAGTAAAAGCCCAGCTAGTGCGCCATAAATAAAGGTATTAATAATTATCCCAGTATAAAGGGAGAGTAAAAACAGTGAAGCGAACATTACTGTACCAGCCCATAATTGATGAGTAGGTAAAGACCCAGTAAAAGCCTTATTCTTGATCCTTACTGCGGACATTGTTAGCGATGGCGGGATAGAGTATAATAAAGCGGACGTTACACCGGTAAATATACCTAGATGAAAAGGGAAATAGAGGGAAACACTAAAAAAGTAGTAGTTAAGGAATATAGACCAGAACCAGATGATGTAGTATTTTCCAAGTTCGTTCCCCCTAAAGAGCTTATAAGTCAGTAAGGACAGAACGAAAGAATAGACCACAAGATTTACGATTACGTCTATCACCTCACGATAAGGTAGGTTATGTATATACGGCAATGTTATGTAAAAAGTTGTTGAATAATGTATTGTTAGGAACGAGAGGACAGAGACTATGAAAAGCTTTAATTCATGAGAGTAAAACTTAACAGCCACGTGTTTTTCTTGATTTCTTTTTATTAAGCTTTTTCTTATGTGAAGTCATAATCACCATGAAGTTTTACGTAAATTTAACTTCTTAATTTACGTCTTGTCCTAAAAACACATAATCACTTAAGAGCTAAATCTTTACGCGGTAAGTTTTTATTAGCTCTAATTAAAAAAGAACTGGTGTATCGTGTATTAATGAAGAATAGTTTTATACATGGAACTCTGAATAGATGAGGGAAACCCTAGCCTTTCTAGTGTGGTGAGGAAATAGGCTTAACCAAAACTACGTGATCTCGTAAAAAGGTGTTTCTTCCCTTCTTAAGGAGTAGTCCCAAAACAGTATTTCAAACCTAACACTTGCAGAAAAAGGTTTTAGCAAGTTTTCGTTAAACTCATATGAGTTTAAAGCTTCAAGGATCGCATCAACTCTCCTTTTATAGTCCTCTGAAGCATAAAACTCAGCCCATTTAGAATACAGTTGGTTTGGGGACTCTATAACGAACTTTCCCACTTCATAATAACCCCACATGCAAGGAGACCAAGCTGATAAAAACTCCTTCCAACCTTTAGTGGAGTAATAATACAAGTGACGAGTGTATACATAATTTGCTAAGTTATATCCAGTCCTCATTATTTCCTCGTGAGTTATGTTCAGCTTATCCAAGAGATAGTTGTGTACTTCCATTCCCTTATCCCTCGTTGAAAGTATAGAGGATAGGACTTTAGTAGCTTGGTTAGTAGGCGCAAATGAGGAGGCCCTCATTATACTCTTTAACATTACCTCTACGTACTTAGAATCCTGAATTAAATAATAACGGAAGGACTCTAACGGTAGGGTACCGTCCCTCATTTGCTTGACGAATTCATGTTTAACATATTTTTCCCATAGCTCTCTTACTTTTTCCCTTAATATCTCAGAAGTTTTCATAATAAGCCTTTACGTTTAAGAGGTATTTATAGTTAATTAAGGTTGTAATTTACAGAGTCTAATTTCCTTAAAAATTATATAATAATAATTTAGGCTTATACTGTAAATAAATAATTTCTCAAGTTAGTTTCTATTTACTTTCCGATCCAAGCCTTATCTTTCCTCCCGTAGAGCGGTCTCACGTTGTTATAAACGTCAATTACATCTTTCTAAAAGTCCTTATACTCAAGAGCAGATCAATAAATCATGAATGCATAATATTGTATTCAGAGTTAAGCTACGAGATATTTATACCTTAAATAGAATTTATTGTGAATATACTTTTTTTATCAAGTAATATAAATTAAGTGGGTTAGGACTATTTATCTAGAAATCTCATATTTTTAATATATTTATGCTTTTAGTATTTATAAGCTTTTTCTAATACTTTCCACTAGTGATCATAATATCGAATTGTAAAGGTTAGAGTATTGTTTATAAATAATTTATATAAATTGTATTGAAGTAATTGTAAAATATCTTTTCGTTATCGAGACGGGGGATATAGTTATACAATATTTTCTGGAGGAGATAAACGAGCTTAATCTTATGACGTATTACACAGTCTGAGGTAATTCTTAATATATTATAAGAATGTAAAAATTGAAGTAAACATAAAATTTGTAGAGTGGAAGCTTGTAATTCCATACCTTAAATATTAATTAACTAGTTAGACCGGGATACTTATTAGAAAAACTAATGAGATTTTATTTCAATTCCTACTTTTTTAATAGGGAACTTATCAGAGATGCCGGTTTTTTCGTTCCTTTTTAACCTTCCAATATTATATTTTGTACTACTACTTCTCTTATCTGATTAAGGTTATATTGTAATGCCAATGAAACTTCTGTTAAGTTCAACATACTTGGTGAGGGTCGTTGTTAACATCATTAATACTATACTAACAATTCCTTGCCATCTCGATATCTTCTAGAACTTTTGTAAATTCATTATTCTAAAGATGATGGTTGACATATAGAGGATAATCCCTACTCTTCTTAAAAATAAGAAAAAGTAACTTTAAAACCTATCTTATCTCAGTCTCTATTTGTATTAATTTCTTTTACTAAAATCCCCCAAACTACAGGACTCCGGATATAATATTCCGTCATGGGTGATTTTCACGTACTGGCTTACTCTCCGCAATATGTGGTTAAGCTTTAATCGTTTATGAATGCATATATACTATGAATTCATAGTATATTTTAGTAATGAAAATCCAAGTTAAAGGAGATTACATTTACGTGACAATGTGGGACAAATTAAGTAAAAGACCAAAGAGGTATTACCTAGGAAGAAAAGAGGGGTTAAAGAAATGGGAAGAGCTGTTTACGATTGCGAGAGAATATAAGGTTAGCGACGACGAGGTAAGGGATTACTTAAACTATTACTTAGATAGGGAAACGAATATGACCAAGGTCGAGTACGTCTTACTTTCATTAAGCTTGGGTGTTGAATTTTGGAGATCGAATGGAAATACAAAAACGCTTTCAGAAAAGCGGTGAGACTAATAGAGAGGTTCTACCCGGATTACGCACTTATAGGTAGGTTTGCAAGGAACTTTTATGCACCGCCTGAGACGACCTTGGATATAGACTTCTTGGTAGATTTAGATGATTATGAGAGGTTAGCGGAATTGATCGAGTATATATCTTCACAATACAAAATAACTCCCAATGACGTAGGACATTGGCAATACGTAATGATTATCGACGATATAAAGGTTGACTTAGTTAAACCTCCAGGGTATAACATAACCAAAGAGTTCCTCTCTAAGAGGAGGCAGGCCGTAATCAAAGGTGTTGGAAGGATTTACATAACTTCACCGGAAGATTTAGCAGTACTTTACGTAATATCTTCTAAACAGAGGGGGGTGAAAGACGTCCTAAAAGCTAAGGACGTCATAAAGTATTCCAAAGCTCGTAATGACTTTAACGAAGAGTATTTTCTTAAAAAATGTAGAGAAAATGGGGTAGAACATTTGTGTTTAGCTTTACTCTCTAACACGTGAAAAAGATGTATGCTTAGTCAATGGGTAAACAATGTATTCCCTTGACACTAAATTTAATAAAGAGAGCCAGCAATAAAGAAGCCCTTTTCTCGATACGTAGGATACTAATCCCTCAGGTACTTTAAAATGTAAAGGAGTTTGGTTCTCTGCACATCTCGACTGCTCACCAAATGTAGTCCGAGCCGATGGCGAGAATGATGAGCCACTTTGGAAGGGAACCCTTCTATGGCGGGAAGAAAGTCAGATCAGCCGGTTGACCATTAGTCATTATGGAGGCCAAACTCTTGTACACTCTATTATTAGGACAAGTGACATTAAATCGAATAACCACTTTTGTAGAAACTATCTATTTCTCTTCTCCTCATATAATTTCTTAGCATAGTCCAATACTTTTTCAGCCATCTTTAACGCTTGTTGTGAATCATATTCAGAATACAGTAACTCCGGTGGAGTGTTAGATTCCTCATCACCGTACATGGAAAGCTCTCTTTCTTTCCTTAAAGACCTAGAATACGAAACGAAAAGATCTATTTTCTCTTTAAACCACTGGGGAAATTTATCAGCATTGTTTTTCAATATAGGACCTACATCGTAAAATTTAGGAGGTTCTATGTTAACAAGCCTAAGGCAGGCTTTAAGTGATAACTCTACAGCCTCTTGACACAATCTCACTATAATATTATACTTCTTCCTTTCATTCTCTACCCTAGCCAAGTTTATTCTTTCTTCAGCTTGTGAAATATAAGAATATGCGAATTGGTCAAAGTTCAACCGTTTCACCAAATCTTGAGTCCTTCTTAAGCACCCAATACCACTTCTTACCCATCCTGACCCTTTCAGCACCTAATTCCTTTAGCCTATCCCTTAACTTCTGCAATATTCTTGTGAAGAAGCAATTTCTGTCGTAGAGTATTACGGCATCATAAACCATATCTAAATAAAGTGGAGAGAATTTTTCAGCCTCTTCCGGTGTTTTTAGCACGGGTGAAAGCGATATGTAATACCCCATCTTCCAGTGCTCGTCTAAGTTCAGCTTATCCTCTACTTTGGTCTCAAATAGTCTTATCCTCTTAAGCATGCTGTCTTTAGGAAGGTTTTTCATAATTATTAGCAAGTCAACATCACTATCGTTTCTATTGTCTCCCCTGGCAACACTTCCGTAAACTACGACTGAAATTAAGTCGTCTTTGAACTCCTCCTTCATTATTTTAAGCATGTTATTGAGTAAAGTAGCGTAAGGTTCCTTTATCACGTAATATTATAATCCTAAAGGTGTAATAAACGTTACGAATGGGTTTGACTGTGAGTGAAGGCGTGATGTGTCATCACGTGATTTCTTTCCCGTTCACAAACTTCAGTTATTCCCGTGTATGGCTCATTATCTTTAGCAATATGACTCAAAAGCTAGAGTAGAACTCGTCCTAATTTAACTCGTCCTAATTTAGGAGGTGAACCTTATTACCTGCTTATGAAATCCTCTGCTGTAACGCTACCTCGGAATTTCATGAACAACACTGCTAAGATTAGCACGATAGACGAGTTAAAGCCTATGATAAGTAATGTCGTAATTTGTGAGTAGGATACGAACATAGCGTTTATTATTTCAAAAAGTACATACTCTGCGACACTCACTAGAGAAGCTATAGATAACGACGGTGGTACGCTTCTTCCGAAAGACGTGGAGGGCTTTGACAGTGACGGGAATTTCAAACTGAGTATTATTACTAACAGTAATGTAAGCAAGATTATCACGAGTCCGCCTATGTAGAACAGTATTAAGAACTGAATTGAACTGAGAAGAACGGGGATAAATAGGAGGATTAAGACCGTCGTTACCCCGTAATAAATCATGTAATAGAACAAGGTGAATATTAGTGAAGCTTTCATAATTATTGAAAATACCCTTTTCGGTCCTCCCAGGTAACTCAGAAATATTTCGATTTCGCTGTTCATCCTAAGATTATAAAGAAAATAGTAAGGAATAGAAGAGGATAAAATTAAAGTAAATAGCGAAGGGAGGAATATGATAATTGGTATTAACGTGAGTACTACAACAGCCTTAGACGGGGGTAAAAAGATTCCGTAAGTTTCGTATAATATCCTCGAGTATAGTGCCGAGTTACTAGGGATGTTGAGGTCGTTAGAAGGGAGGAGTAAGAGCGAAAAGACGAAAATTAAAACTACAACTCCAGTAACTAGAGTCATCACGTTGTAAAAATTTCTTTCATAATTTTCCAAGTAAGCTCTCTTAATGAACACCTTAAGAACGGGGTCAATTGATAACTTCATCGACACTTCATGTAATAGTAGGTTATCTCATATTTGTATTTAGTTCTTGATGTTTCTAGCCTGGACTTCATCGTGAGTAAATAACACGCCTGCGTAAGCTACTTTATTTCGTTTATAGTCTACTTTTAGCTAGTATTTGAGGTCTTTCGGAATGAGTGAACTAGATGGGGGCACGTTATGTATTTCACTAGTTATCTCACTTAGACTCTCTCTCGATACTACCGACACTCTCGAGCCATTTCTCCTCATTGCATTTATCATACGCCCACAACAGACCGTAACTTTACCGTCGTAATTTAAAAGTCTTCTTCTTTCACCCTCGTTCGTAGATTTTCTCCTTCATCTTTTCCATCTTCACGACTCTCGGCCGCTGACGGTTAGTTATTCATTTTAACTTACAAGTCCGTAATCGTCTTTAAAGGAACGTTTAAATAACTAAAATAAAGTTATTGAGCATGTGAAAGTGAGTGTCATAGATGCCGAGATCGGCTACCGTGGAAGGACAATAGTTACAGTAAGTTCCTTAACGTTGAACGAGAACGAGGTCGTCGCATTAGTGGGACCGAACGGTGCTGGGAAAACCACACTTTTAAGAGGTTTAGCCGGAGTTTTGAGACCGATTAAGGGTAGGGTAGAGGTTGACGGAATAGACCTCTACTCCAAAGAAGGGGAGAAGGTGAGGACACTTATAGGCTATATGCCTGCTGAATATTCACCGCCAACCACTCTCACGGTAGGGGAGTTCATCAAATTCTGGTCTGAAATCTACGGTGAGTCCTCTCAGCCTATCGACATTCCTCTTTCTGCCCAAATGAAGATCGAGAAGTTGAGTAGCGGACAGAAGAAACTCCTAAGCCTTTACAGAGTGTTTCTCCAAAACCCGAAAATTCTGATACTAGACGAACCTACAGCGAATTTGGACGTAAACTTCAGGTTGATGTTATACGATAAGATAAATTTGATTAAAGAGGGTAGGATAATAATATATTCTACACACGACATCTCTGATTTACCGATTTTCGCTACAAGGATAATTTTCATTAAGGACGGCAGAATCATAATGGACAACAAACTAGAGGAACTGAGAAAGAACTTGGTGTATATTAAAGGTAACATTAAGAGCTTTCCTCAAGAAGTGAAAATTATCAGGGCGTACGGTGGTGGTAAGTTTTTGGTCAAGTACGACGGGAAAATTAGTGAAATTGTTAAGGAAATGGTAAACTCCGGTAGTGAAATAGAAGAGGTCAGTGAGGTAAACATGTACGAGTTATATAGGATGATAATGGAAGAGAGGGTCTAAATAGTGACCTTGAGCTCACTAAAGGGATTGCCCACTGTTCAGTTATTCTCGGGTACTCAACTTGATTGCGTATTTACGCTTTTTGGAAAAACGCTGTACTAATTGTTAACGGGTGTCTTGTTCGCCGTCGTCAAAAGTTTACGATAAACCGTGAATTTTATGTCATATAATATTATTTAACATTCCTAGCTCTTCTCATGAGAGTTTATAAATTTTGTAGTTACATACTATCATGTAGAAGAGAGCCCTACAGTGAACTCGATGAGCAATGTGAGGGGGAGGATGAGTTCGATGAGGCTCCCTATGTCCTTGAAGGGAGTGGTTTAACTACCGCTCCCGTAGACGGCACGGGGAGTGAAATAAGGGGAATGAGGACGAGAGGTTGAATACAAATTCATGAAACCTCAATGAAAGTCTGACCCCCCTTTAGACCTGACGTACACACTCTAACTAGTTCACCGCAAATGTGTTTACCCGTGGCGTAACTTTTCCTTACTTTTAATTCCACCAAGGGCACCCCTCTTAAGGGATCATACACAGTCACCCATTGGGGCTGGTCGAGAGAAACACCACTACTCTCCCGTCCACACTTTTATCACTCCCATCCTCATGAGCAGTGACCGTCATCAGTTAGGGGGATCATCAATAAAAACCACTTCGGTAATACTATATAAAAACAACTTGTAAAAACGATATTTAGGAGTAATTAAAAATAACGAGTAGTTACGTAGAAGCATCACAGTCTCTGCGTATCTCCTCAATTTCAGCCTGATTAACTGTCATATGTGATTAGTTAGGAGGAATTTATACTTTTAGGAGTTCCTTCTTAGCCTTATCAACCATTTCTTCAACGTCTGTAATATAACGTTTTACGGTATCTATATCTAATTTACCTTCATGAAATCCCCAAACGTGAAGAATATAAGCTGAAGACCAACCCTTTCTACTCCATTCCGTTAACGAAGCTACAGACGATAAATAATAAGTAAACCACCTGCCTTCCTTAGTTGCTAACTGGTATTCTTTAGTATTAAGCTTCTCACCTAGTGCCTTTATTACCTCTTCTGCAGACTTATATGCCTTCTCCGAGGCTTGAGTTATATCTCCGTTTTCAAGATATTTCTTTGCTTCATTAATGTATTTTTCGGCGATTTCAATTCTCAACTTTATTGAAATTGACGGATCTTCGCTTTTATTCCTAATAGCGTTTATTATAATATCCTCAACATCAATTCCTTCTTCCTCAGCCTTTTTAATTAACTCCTCCACGAATGAAATTTAGATGTTCTGAAATTAAAGTATTTTCAGACCCTTGTACTCTTTAGAAACTGCGAGAAGATTTTATTGACTAATAACTCTTGTTAAACTTTTCTAACTTCAAAAAAATTATATACTCATGGATGCTTCATTAATTAAGTTACTTTCTAAGGAAAGTAAAATGAAACAGGAAGAGATTGAGGAAAGATTATCATCGGCATCAAAAGCAATCCAATATGTCATTTCCTTTAATTCCGAGGAAAAATATACCGAAAGCGTAACCTCATCTGGAAACTATAAATTCATTAGATTAAAACTGTTTAACAGTCTGTCCTTTAAAAAGGTCTTTCTATCAGCTTCTTCGAAAATATTGGAAAGTCAAGTTAAAATGAACGCTGAAGGGAAAGGTGAAGTTAAGATCAAGGATTTGGGAAATTTTCAGAATGAAATAGAAATAACTTTTAACGGTAAGGGAAAAGAGATGGAAGTCTATGAACTGGAATTCAAAGTAGTTTTCACTAACGAGTTATTGAAAGATATTAAGAAATACCTTGAAATTCAGGAGAAGGTTTACGGTACTAAAAGGCTATTTTCAATTAATTTTAACGCTATGCTATCCCCTATCCTTAGATATCATCACTCTTTATCCTTTCCAAGGTTGAAAGAGGCAATGGCAATTGAGGCGAAATACCTTAACAAGAAAGGTTTCCCTAAAAATTTTAGGTTCTGGACTTCTTAAAGGTGAATAGGAGACTTACAGAATTTTTCATAGATTTTCCAGACTTCGGCTACATAGGAATTATTTATGAAATCGAATAATACAAGGATCTTATTTCTTCAACTTCGACTTTATATTATGGATTGTTGCTTTAACTACATATATTTAAACATTAGAATTATAGATAAAAACTTCTAAGCTCGAAATGATATGACTTGAATGAAAAGATAAACAGCAAGTAGCGTTACTCTCTCATGCAAGTTGGCTTACAGGGTTATTTTACGGAGTTTTTCTCCATTCTCTCTAAATCAGACGTAACTATGCTATATAAAACGTCTAGCTTTTCATCCCACTCCTCTTTAAACCACTCCTTCTTTATATTGTCTAAAATGCCTCTCGCTAGCGTAATTATATCGTGCAATACTTCTTCCTTATTTTTATATTTAGAAAAATCTGGATCAAAACCATTATATTGATAATCGTGAAGGAGAAAAGCTAAATTAGTTATATTCTCAACGTCCCGATAGCCTAACTTTGCCAGGTCAATGGAAATGCCTTTTAATGCATGAGTAGGTGCAGTATAACCTCTTTTTGCATACCACTCGTCTTTAGCCGATAGTTTATCTAAGTTTTTAGTTACTAAAGCTGATAACAAAGCTTTAACTGCATTAAATATTTTCCCAGCAGAATTCCTAGTCCTTCCCGCAAGCCACATGTTTATTCCTACGTCAATATCATCTAACATTTCTAAAATCCTAGCTCTTATGTAAGCTTTTCTATCGATCTTAGGCGAAGATAACTTCTCTTCCATAATTTAATTTACTCCGTATAACTTAAAAAAGCCATATTTTATGATTTTCTCTAACTAGGAATTTCTACACTAAATCGAAGTTATTTTATCCCTATAAAAAGTATTTTAAGTTGTTTCGAACATATACTTGATTAAACGCAACAACTTAACTTTTCCGCATCCTTATAAAACGCTAAAGCAACTATCCTTAACGATTCTGCCACTGTAGGAAACACGTGAACTGTATCTATAATATCATCTATTGTCATCCTATGCTTTATTGCCAATGCTGCTTCGCCTATGAATTCTGCACCGTTCTAGGCCATTACATGAACTCCCATTATCCTCTTTGAGCCTCTCCACTACCATCTTTATTAGACCCTTCTCTGCATCAATTATTTGAGCCTTTACAATGTCCTTCATCTTTACAGTTCTACTATCAAAATCCCTATCAAAGGAATTAAGCCCCACTCTTGTCAAATTTGGACGAGTAAATATCACTTGAGGAACATTAAGGAAGTCAATCTTCTTATGCTCTCCCTTAATTGCATTCCTCACTGCTATAGTTCCCTCATAACCAGCTAAGGCTTCCAACATCTTATCTTCTATTACGTCACCTGCAGCATAAATGTTAGGGTTAGTAGTCTGAAGCTCGTCATTCACTTTTATTCCTCCCTTCTCGTTTAGTCCTACTCCGGCTGAGGATAAATTCAAATCGACGTTAGGTTTCCTTCCGGCAGCTATGAGGATCTAATCAGCTTCTATGTCTCCCATGTTCGTAATTACAAGCTTGTCACTTTCTCCCCACTTTACCTTCTTAACCTTAACGTCTGTGATTACGTAAATTCCTTCCTCTTCTAACACTCTCTGTATCTCGAGAGATCTCCAGCTCCCAATCTGGGATAAGAGTTTTACTCCTCTGAAGGATCGCCACTTCAACGCCGAAATTTCTGTACATTTGAGAAAACTCCAATGCCTCAGCCCTACCGCCTATAATTACTAAAGAGGAGATTCTCCCATCAGGGTTTAGAGCCTCAACGTTAGTCCAGTACTCCAAGTCTTTTAATCCCGGAATTTCTGGGATAAAAGGAGGAGACCCGGTAGCTATAATGAATTTCTTACCTTCTATTACTTTATCTCCAACTTTTACCTCATGAGGAGAAATAAAGTGAGCCTTACCTTCTATTAATTCCACGTCATAATAAATGAGGACGTCCTCGTATTTCTCTTTTCTAGCCTTCCTTACGAACTGTCTTGTGTCCTCAAAAGATGAGAAAAAATCTCCTCCCTTTTCTCCCAAATGGAGTAATCTCTTTGAAGGAACGCAACCTACGTTTACGCAAGTACCTCCAATAGGGCCATAACCTATTAAAACCGACTTAATTCCCAGTTCATTTACCTTAATAAGCGAAGCGAAACCTGCCGCTCCGTAGCCTATTATTACTGGGTCTTTCGTTTTAACCTGGCCTCAAATTTGTCGGCACAGTGGGAACAGCAGAAGTAGTGCTTTTCTCCATTTATCACTCTAACGTAAATATTATCCTCACTTAGAGGTGCACCACATTGTTCGCATTTCAATTCGTTTTGTTTTATCTTATTTTCATTTTTACTCAAACTTTCTTTACTCTCTTTTCTTGAAAAAGTTTTCTCATATGAACATATGTTCATATATACTTAATAACTAGTAGGAAGAAAAGAGATAGTAATGATAAACAATAACGAAAGAAGAGATAAATAAAAAGATTTTTTTTTTTTTTTTTTTTTTTTTTTTTTTTTTTTTTTTGTAACTACTAGATACGTAGAGAAACATTTAATTGCCATATGAGAGAAATTTTAACACTCTGGTGATCAAGGTTGATAGACTTAGTAGATAGAGTGACATTGGTATTAACTTATCAATGCAATTTAGACTGCCCATATTGTCAACTTCATAATCTAAGATATATTTCAGATTTATTAACATCTCAAGAATGGTCCTCTTTAATCGAAAATCTTTCAGAAGTTCTCAATAGGAGCACTCCTTTTTTTATTAGTGGCGGAGAACCAACCTTAAATTTCAAACTTTTAAGTCATATACTTACTTCACTTTCAAAACATGATAGAATATCAATATTGATATCGAATGCTACTTTATTGAATATGAGTAAAATCAATATACTCGGCGAAAACGGATTATAAGGGTTACTGGCTACTTTTCATTTCTATTATATGCCTAATCATGCAATGATTGAAAAAAGATTCCGTAACACCTTAAGTTTACTATCATATTATAAGAAATTAACTTCTGGAATATCTGCAATCTCTGTAAATATTAACACAAAAAAAGATTTTATTATTTTCGATATTATAGATAAATTAGGAAAGGAAGGTTATTTTGAGAATATTGATCTTCTAGAGATAGCTATTTTAAATGAGAATTTAGATAGAGATCCCTTATTAAACTCACTTCTTCTACATTTAGAGGATTATACTGATGTCGAAATTATTCATTACGGAAGAGAAGGCAATGATATAACTGAGATTGTTATTACACCTGATGGATTTGTAATACCATTTGAAACAGTTTATCCTAAGCTATTAAAAGATCCTAGTAGAGTAAAATATTTCTACAACGTAAGAAAAGATGATATACGTAAAGCCCTTAACAAGGAATATTTAGACACGATTAAGAGAATCGCGATGAAGTGGGAAGATTAATGAGGGATCTGACTTCATACTTAGTCTATCTAGATACACTACTCACTATGATAGGTGCCTTTGCCGTATATTCAACGAACTTTATTGCTTATACAAATGCAACTCCAATCCTCGGCACAATCTACGGAATTGTAATAGTTACACGGGGGCTTTTCCCACTATTTCTCCATAATAAAAGGCTCTTCAGAACATTACCGTTCATTCACTTACTGGCCTTATTCCTAATGGTCACTCTAGCCTTAATCTTCGACAACATTACGGTTTACCTTATTGGGATATTGGTTTCTTCCCTATTGGGTGTGTACACAGGGAGTTACGTATATAGTTTGGAAGTTACATGGTCTAAGCGCTTATCAGATCCCTCAAAGTTTTTCTCACTAATTTCTGGATCAGAGGGCCTAGCATTCTTCCTGGCCCCTATTGTTACATATTTGACTCAGAATAAACTAGTTTTCTTGATAATACTCTCTATCCTTACAAGCTTAGGATTCTTTTTTTTTTTTATTGTACTTTGCTTACCTCAATAGGACAGAAATTAAGCCGAAGTTCTTCACTGGAGAACTATCATTAATCAAGAGAGCTAAGGCCCTTGCGACACTGGCAGCCTTCAACTGGTTCTTTCTATACCTCTGGATGGGAATGGTCTTTGAGCTCGGCGTTATGATGGGTATGCCCAGCTCTCTGATACTAATAGGCGTTGAGTTAGAGACTGCAATTTACATGATTATCCAGTTTGTCATTAGTAAGAGGGGGATTAAACGTCTTGCAAAAATAAGAGTTGTCTCTGGCTTATTGACAATTTACGCTTTAATAGTTTTTACTTTTACAGCAGTTATGGGACTTTAACGTAACTTAAAGATTTTCATCAGCCCCGGCGGTCCACCTAAATAACGTTCAACGAACCTGAGGAACGCCTCCACGCTCCTCAGGTTAAGAGCCCTCACCAGCTCCCTGACAACGTTGACCATGATGGTGAAGATCGTGAGGTAACCCTGAAGCCTCTCTCTCCTCCAGAACGAGGAGTCCTCCAGTCCCAAGGCCTTCACGTCCCTGTGGAGCTCCTCAATCTCCCACCTCATCCTCCAAGCCTCCTCCATCTCCTCCTCGCTCGGTAGACCCAAAATCACCTCCTTAATAATAAATCTATAGTGTAAATAAGTGTTTCAATTACATTAATTGTAAAATTCTCTGGATTGAATAAATCTGGAAAAAATAAAAGAATTAATA